>NZ_AQOK01000014.1:0-5482 GCF_000364645.1 Xanthomonas sp. SHU 308
CACCCTCACCCCAACCCCTCTCCCGACGGGAGAGGGGCCACACGCCGCAGCGTAGAATTGGCCGATGAGCCGATTAGTCCTGATCGACGGGTCCAGTTACCTGTATCGCGCGTTCCACGCGCTTCCGCCGCTGACCAATGCCGCCGGCGAGCCCACCGGCGCGCTGTTCGGCGTGGTCAACATGTTGCGCGCCACCCTCAAGGAGCGCCCCGAGTACGTGGCCTTCGTGGTCGACGCGCCGGGCAAGACCTTCCGCGACGACCTGTACCCGCAGTACAAGGCCAACCGCCCGCCGATGCCCGACGAGCTGCGCGCGCAGGTCGAGCCGATGTGCCAGATCGTACATGCGCTGGGCATCACCATCCTGCGCGAGGACGGGGTCGAGGCCGACGACGTGATCGGCACCCTGGCCCTGCAGGGCGCCGGCGACGGCCTGGACGTCACCATCTCCACCGGCGACAAGGATTTCGCCCAGCTGGTGCGCCCCGGCGTGCAACTGGTCAACACCATGAGCGGCAGCCGCATGGATTCGGATGCGGCGGTGATGGAGAAGTTCGGGGTCTGGCCGCACCAGATCGTCGACCTGCTGGCGCTGATGGGCGACGCCATCGACAACGTGCCGGGCGTGGAGAAATGCGGCCCCAAGACCGCGGCCAAGTGGCTGGCCGAGTACGGCTCGCTGGACGGGGTGATCGCCCATGCCGACTCCATCAAGGGCAAGATCGGCGACAACCTGCGCGCGGCGCTGCAGCGCCTGCCGCTGAATCGCGAACTGGTCACCATCAAGACCGACGTGGCGCTGCCCGGCGGCCCTCGCACCCTGGGCCTGCGCGAACAGGAGCCGGAGCAGCTGCGCGGCCTGTACCAGCGCTACGGCTTCACCCAGGCGCTGCGTGATCTGGACGGCGGCGTGGCCGCGCCGGAGGCCGCCAGCGAGGCGACGCCCAGCCTGCGCGGCACCGCCGCCGGCTATGCCCGGGCCGCGGTGCCGGCCGCCGATACGGCGCTGGACCCGGCACTGGCCGCCAAGGGCGACTACACCGCGGTGACCACACCCGAGGCATTCGAAGCACTGCTGGTGCGCCTGCGCGCCGCCGACGGCTTCGCCTTCGATACCGAGACCGACGCGCTGGACGCGATGCGCGCCAACCTGGTCGGGCTCAGCTTCGCCACCGAGCCGGGCCGCGCCGACTACCTGCCGCTGGGCCATGACTACCCGGGCGCGCCGGTGCAACTGGATCGCGCGCTGGCGCTGGAGATGCTCAAGCCGCTGCTGGAGGACCCGGCCAAGGCCAAGGTCGGCCAGCACGGCAAGTACGATTTGCACGTGCTGCGCCGCCACGGCGTGGAGGTGCGCGGCTACGCCGACGACACCATGCTGGAGAGCTTCGTGCTCAATTCCACCGCCAGCCGCCACGACATGGATTCGCTGGCCCGGCGCTACCTGGGCTACGACACGGTCAAGTACGAGGACGTGGCCGGCAAGGGCGCCAAGCAGATCGCCTTCTCGCAGGTGGCCATCGACGACGCCACCGGCTACGCCGCCGAGGATGCCGACATCACCCTGCGCCTGCACCGCACCCTGTCGGCGCAACTGGAGGCCGAACCGGCGTTGGCGCGGGTCTACCGCGAGATCGAGATGCCGCTGGTACCGGTGCTGGCGCGGGTCGAGGCCAACGGCGTGTGCGTGGACATCGCCGAGCTGCGCAAGCAGAGCCAGGATCTGAGCCAGCGCATGCTGGCCGCGCAGCAGAAGGCCACCGCGCTGGCCGGACGCAGCTTCAACATGGACTCGCCCAAGCAGCTGCAGGCGGTGCTGTTCGACGAGCTGAAGCTGCCGGCGGTGCTGAAGACCCCCAAGGGCCAGCCCAGCACCAACGAAGAAGCGCTGGAGGCGATCGCCGACCAGCACGAGCTGCCGCGGGTGATCCTGGAGTACCGCGGCCTGGCCAAGCTGCGCAGCACCTACACCGACAAGCTGCCGGAGATGGTCAACCCCGACACCGGTCGCGTGCACACCAGCTACCACCAGGCCGGCGCCGCCACCGGGCGGCTGTCCTCCTCCGATCCCAACCTGCAGAACATTCCGATCCGTACCGACGACGGCCGCCGCATCCGCCGCGCCTTCGTCGCCCCGCCCGGGCGCAAGCTGATCGCCTGCGACTACTCGCAGATCGAGCTGCGGATCATGGCCCACCTGTCCGAGGACCCGGGCCTGCTGCGCGCCTTCGGCAGCGGCGTGGACGTGCACCGCGCCACCGCCGCCGAGGTGTTCGGGCGCAAGCTCGAAGAGGTCACCGGCAACGAGCGTCGCGCCGCCAAGGCGATCAACTTCGGCCTGATGTACGGCATGAGCGCGTTCGGCCTGGCCCGCAACCTGGGCATCGGCCGCGGCGAGGCGCAGGACTACGTGGCGCTGTACTTCAGCCGCTACCCGGGCGTGCGCGACTTCATGGAGCGCATGCGCGAGCAGGCGCGCACCCAGGGCTACGTGGAGACCCTGTTCGGCCGCCGCCTGTACCTGAACGACATCAACGCCCGCCAGCAGGGCCTGCGCGCCGGTGCCGAGCGCGCGGCGATCAACGCCCCGATGCAGGGCACCGCCGCCGACATCATCAAGCGCGCCATGGTCGGCGTGGACGCCTGGCTGCAGGACCACCGCGACCGCGCGTTGATGATCCTGCAGGTGCACGACGAACTGGTGTTCGAAGCCGATGCCGACTTCGTCGACACCTTGCTGCCGGAAGTGACCGGGCGGATGTCCGCCGCGGCGGAGCTGAAGGTGCCGCTGGTGGTGGACAGCGGGGTGGGCGACAACTGGGACGAAGCGCATTGAGTGCCCGGGTTCCGGGCATGCACCCGGGACCCGACCTGGCGCTGCGGTGTCTTGCGTAGACATCGCATGCGCATGCACGCCGGATATCGCAGCGGGTTTTCCGAAGGATTATCCCGCCCGCGATTTTCGCTTTCCCATTCGCGTTGGTTTTTTGACCCCGTCGGGCGCGACAAGCCGCAAAATTCCTACTGGCGTCACACCCCGGGGCGTGCAGGATCGCTTTGATTGAACGGAATTTTGACGCGGTTTATTTGCGCGGATTTTCGGGAATGAATCCGTCCTTAATCTGACAAATTTTTAACTTAAATCTTCACGAACGAGCAAGGTGGGGAATGTTCTTATATCCCTCGACAGGCGCAATACCTGTCGCGGATCTCCTCCCATCCCCTGGAGCAGATCCAGGAACGGCGACTCCTCCCCAAGTCTCCGTTCCCTGGCCCCGCCGACCTCCCCCTGGTCCGCGGGGCTTTTTTATGCCCGCAGGTTTTTGACCCCGTGCTGGCGGCGTGCGCGACCCCGTTCAGCGGCGCGCGTCGGTGGGCTGTTGCAGTTGGTAGAGCGCGTCGTCCAGGGTGTCCAGCTGCGTGGCTAGCAGCGCGCGGGCATCGTCCAGGCCGCGGTTGTAGTAATGCGCGCCGATGCGCTCGGCGACGAAGTCGAGCAGGAATTCGGCCTCGAACGCGCCGACCTGCTGCTGCAACTCGGTGCGCAGGTAGGCCTGCAACTGTTCGGCGATGGCGCGCTTGTCCTCGCGGCCCAGCACGGCGGTACGTGCCGGCGCGCTCATGCCAGCCATTCGCGCGGGACCAGGTACTCGGCCAGGCGCGCCTCGGCGCTGCCCGGTTCGGGCTGGAAGCCGTACTCCCAGCGCACCCGCGGCGGCAGGCTCATCAGGATGCTCTCGCTGCGGCCGCCGCTCTGCAGGCCGAACAGGGTGCCGCGGTCGTAGACCAGGTTGAACTCGACGTAGCGGCCGCGCCGGTACAGTTGGAACTCGCGCTCGCGCTCGCCCCAGGGCAGGCCGCGGCGGCGTTCCACGATCGGCAGGTAGGCGTCGAGGAAGCCGTCGCCGACCGCGCGCTGGTAGGCGAAGTCGCGCTCGAAATCGGCATGCAGGTCGTCGAAGAACAGGCCGCCGACGCCGCGGGTCTCGTTGCGGTGCTTGAGGAAGAAGTACTCGTCGCACCAGCGCTTGTGCGCAGGATAGCGGTCTTCGCCGAACGGCGCGCACAGGTCGTGCGCGGTCTGGTGCCAGTGGCGGGCGTCCTCGTCGAACGGGTAGTACGGGGTCAGGTCGAAGCCGCCGCCGAACCACCAGGCCACGGTGGCGCCATCGCGCTGCGCCTCGAAGTAGCGCACGTTGGCGTGGGTGGTGGGGATGTACGGGCTGAGCGGGTGGAACACCAGCGACACCCCGACCGCGCGCCACGAGGCGCCGGCCAGTTCCGGGCGGTTGGCGCTGGCCGAGGGCGGCAGGCGGGTGCCGGCAACGTCGGAGAAGCCGATGCCGGCCTGCTCGAACAGCGCGCCGTCGCGCAGGATGCGGGTGCGGCCGCCGCCGCCCTCCGCGCGCTGCCACAGGTCTTCGGCGAAACGGGCCTGGCCGTCGGCGGCCTCGACCGCCGCACAGATGCGGTCTTGCAGGCCAGTGAGATAGTCGCGAACGCGGTCGAAGGTATGCATGCCGCCATTCTAGAAGCTGGCTGTGTCAGGCGTCTGCGGCGGACTGCCCGGACTGCGCGGGCCGGTCGGCACGCGTCAGCGGCGGAACTCGGCGCGCAGCGCGGGGCGGCACAGCTGGTAGACCAGCCAGCCATGCAGGCCGGCGAAGACCAGGGCGGTCAGCGCGCCGCTGACCATGAGCGTGATCCGGCCCAGCGCCAGATCGTGCTGGAGTTGCTGCGGATCGAAGGCGTGCTGCGGCGCCCAGACCTGCAACAGGTCGAGCAGTTGCAACAGCAGCGGCAGCACCGCGAAGTTGGCCGCGGCGGTGACCACCAGGAACACGATGAAGGCCCGCCGCGCCCAGTCGCGCCGCTGCAGCAGCGCCCACGACGCCGCGCACAGGCCCGCCGACAGCAGCGCCGACAGCCAGGACAGCGCCAGTGCATGGGCGACGCACCACTGCAGCAGCGGCGGCAACGGCAGCCCGGCCTCGCGCAGCACGCCCTCGATCGCCCCGTCCGGCAGCGTCAGCAGCAACAGCGCCTGGCCCAGCGAGTACAGCAGCGACAGCACCCCGATCAGCAGCGAGAGCTTGGCCATCGCATCGATATTCTGGTTGCGGGCGGCAGTGCGGGGCAGCGGCGGAGGCGGGGGCGGCATCGACGGTCCTTCGGGAGGGGCGGCGCTGGCGGTCCGCGCCGGCGGCAGTCCGGCAAGGATAGGGATGGCGGAGCAGGGCGCAAGCCGGCGTGGCGCGCGAGGGGGGCGCCTATGCCGATGCGCGGCCTCTGGTCAGGGCGCTGCCGATGCGGTGTCGCCAGGAGCGGGGCTACGCCAAGGTCGTGCCGATGCCGTCTGCGTCCGGACGGCCTAGCTGCGGGCGCTCGCGTAGAAGCGGCTTCAGCCGCGACGCGCCTTACCGGGAAAGCCTCGTCGCGACTGAAGGGCACCTCTAAAAACCCCGACTTTGGCATCATTGGT
>NZ_AQOK01000015.1:0-17998 GCF_000364645.1 Xanthomonas sp. SHU 308
CGCCGGACCGCGCGTCGGGACTGAAGTCCCTCCCACAAGGACGACACAGCGCGGCGATCAGTCAGCACCCGATCGCCCGCCTTTGCGAATCCCCAATCCCGAATCCCCAATCCCGGCTCTAAATCCTATAGCCCGAGTGGATCGCCACGATGCCGCCGGTCAGGTTCTTGTAGTGGCTGCGGGCGAAGCCGGCCTCTTCCATCATCGCCTTCAGCGCGTCCTGCGGCGGATGCTTGCGGATGCTTTCGGCCAGGTACTGGTAGCTGTCGGCGTCCTTGGCGAACAGTTGGCCCAGGCGCGGCAGCACCTTGAACGAATGGAAGTCGTACAGCGGCTTGAACCAGTCGGCGGTGACTTCGGAGAACTCCAGCACCCGCGCCTGGCCGCCGACCTTGAGCACGCGGTACATCTCGCGCAGCGCGGCGTCCTTGTCGGTGACATTGCGCAGGCCGAAGGCGATGGTCACCAGGTCGAAGCTCTGGTCCGGGAACGGCAGCGCCTCGGCGTTGCACTGCACGTAGTCCAGGCCCGCGACCAGGCCGCGGTTGGTGAGGCGGTCGCGGCCCACCGAGAGCATGCCGGCGTTGATGTCGCCCAGCACGATCTCGCCGTCGGCACCGACCCGGTCCTTCAGCAGCGCGGCGATGTCGCCGGTGCCGCCGGCCAGGTCGAGCACGCGGTCGCCCGGCTTGACCTGCGCGGTGGCGACGAAATAGCGCTTCCAGACCCGATGGATGCCCATGCTCATCAGGTCATTCATCAGGTCGTAGTTGCCGGCGACCGAGGTGAAGACCTCGCCGACCAGCTTCTGCTTGTCCTTGGCGGCGACGTCGCGGAAGCCGAAATGGGTGGTGCCGGATTTGTAGGGGGATTCGCTCATGCCCGGATTATCGCACTGCCGGCCGCTCCGTGCCGGTGAAGCGCCGCCCGGGATGACAGCCGCCAGCCGCCTGCGCCAGACTGCCGGCCGACTCCCCTTCCCCCGGCCATCCCATGCTGACCACGCCCGACTACCGCGCCCTGCTCGACACCGCCATCGCCGAAGCCCGCCAGGGCCTGGCCGAGGGCGGCATCCCGATCGGCGCCGCCCTGTACCACCGCGACGGCCGCCTGCTCGGCTGCGGCCACAACCGCCGCGTGCAGGAGGGCGACCCGTCCGTGCATGGCGAAACCGATGCCTTCCGCAAGGCTGGGCGCCAGCGCCGCTACAAGGACACCATCATGGTCACCACGCTGGCGCCGTGCTGGTACTGCAGCGGCCTGGTGCGGCAGTTCAACATCGGTACCGTGGTGGTCGGCGAATCGGTGACCTTCCAGGGCGGCATCGACTGGCTGCGCGAGAGCGGCGTGGAGGTCATCGACCTGCACAGCCAGGAATGCATCGACCTGCTCGGCGGCTTCATCGCCGCGCACCCGGACGTGTGGAACGAGGACATCGGCGAGGACTGAGCGGCCCGCCGCGCTCGGCGCACCAGGCCAGACGCCCGCCGACGCGCCCACGGGCCGACACCAGGCCCTGCCGACCGGCGCCGACCTGGCGCGCCGGCTTGCCCCGCCCGAGCCTCGCTGCCGCCGCGCCAACACCCCGGCGCGGCCAAGCCTGAGAATCCCCGCGCCAGCAGCGGCGGAAAAGGCCCTGCCGCCCGAGTGTTATATTGTTTCAAAATCGACATCGATCGCTCCGCATGCCGTCTGTTGCCCTCGCTTCGCCCGCCTCCCTCGCCGTTCCCGCGACGCCCGCCGCGCGACTGGCCTCGATCGACCTGCTGCGCGGCACGGTGATGCTGCTGATGCTGCTCGACCACGTGCGCGAGACCTTCTACCTGCACCACCCGGTCGGCGACCCGATGGAGGTGGAGGGCACGGCGCCGGCACTGTTCGTCGCGCGCACCCTCGCCCACCTGTGCGCACCGGTGTTCGTGTTCCTCACCGGCCTGTCGGCCTGGCTGTACGCGTCCCGGCAGGCCGACGGACGCGCGGCGGCCACCCGCTTCCTGCTCAAGCGCGGCCTGTTCCTGATCGTGCTGGAGCTGACCCTGGTCAACCTGGCCTGGAGCGGCGCCTTCCCGCCGCAGGCGCTGTACCTGCAGGTGATCTGGGCGATCGGCCTGAGCATGCTCGCCCTGGCCGCACTGCTGTGGCTGCCGCGGCCGGCGCTGGCCCTGCTCGGCGCGGCGCTGGTCGCCGGCCACCACCTGCTGGACGATGTGCAGGTGCAGGGCGACGGCCCGCTCGCGGCGGTCTGGGCGGTGCTGCACAACCGGCGCTGGCTAGAGTTGGGCGAGCTGCGCCTGCGCACCTCCTACCCGGTGCTGCCGTGGATCGGGGTGATCGCGCTCGGCTACGCCGCCGGCCCCTGGTACGACGCCGCCGCCGAGCCGGCGCAGCGCCAGCAGCGCCTGCTGGCCTGGGGGCTGGGCGCGCTGGCCGGCTTCCACCTGCTGCGTTGGCACAACGGCTACGGCGATGCGCCCTGGCAGGCGCAGGACGACCTCGCGCATACCGCGATGAGCTTCTTCAACGTCACCAAGTACCCGCCGTCGCTGCAGTTCCTGCTGCTGACCCTGGGCGTGGGCCTGCTGTTGCTGCGCCTGTACGAGCATCCCGCCGTGGCCCGTACCCTGGCGCCGCTGGCGACGATCGGCGCGGCGCCGATGTTCTTCTACCTGCTGCACCTGTACGTGCTGAAGCTCGCCTACCTGGCCGCGCTGGCGCTGTGGGGCGCCAACCAGGGCGACCTGTTCGGCGTGGACAGCGTGGCCGCGCTGTGGGCGATCGCCGCCTTGCTGGGTCTGGCCCTGTACTGGCCCACCGCCGCGTTCGCGCGGCTGAAGGCGCGGCGCCGCGACCTGGGCTGGCTGCGCTACTTCTAGGTTCATCCGCGTGCAATGCAGGCGTGGTCGACTGCCGGTTCCCTCGTTCGCGCCTGGAGACCTGCGATGTCCACCCGCCTGCCGCAGTTGCTGCTGATCGGCCTGACCCTTGCCGCCTGCGCCGGATGCGCGACCGCGGCGAGCAAGCGCGACGCCTGGGTGGTGCAGCAGATCCACGACTACAACCATCCCTACGCCGCGCAGCGCGCCGAGCTGGATACCAAGATGGCGACCATGGCCACCGGTGCCTACGCCTTCTACCGCGGCACCGACCACATTTTCTACCAGGACATGAAAACCCTGCCGGGCTCGCTGTGGACCTCGCCGCAGACCGGCTACACCTGGCTCGGCGGCGACACCCACCTCGGCAACTTCGATGCCGCGCGCGACAGCAGCGGCAAGGCGGTGTTCAAGGTCGCCGACTTCGACGAAGGCCACCTCGGCCAGTACGTGTGGGACCTGCGCCGGCTGGCCGCGAGCATGGTCCTGGCCGGGCGCGACAACGGCCTGTCCGACAGCGACATCGGCGACGCCATCGACACCATGGTCGGCGCCTACCTGGACAAGATCGCCGATTTCCGCGGCAGCGACGCCGAAGAAAGCTTCCAGCTGAGCAAGCGCAACACCAGCGGCGCGGTGGCCAAGATCATCGACAGCGCCGACGGCAAGAGCCGCAGCAGCCTGCTGTCCAAGTACACGGTGGTCAACGGCGGCAAGCGCCAGTTCCAGAACCTGGACAACCTGGTCGCGGTGGACGCCGGCACCGCCTCGGCGGTGGCCGCGGCGATGAACGGCTACATCGGCTCGATCGCCGCGGCCAAGCGTTATGCGGCCAGCTACTACAGCATCAAGGACGTGCGCCAGAAGCTGGGCTCGGGCACCGGCAGCCTCGGTCGCCTGCGCCTGTACGTGCTGATCGAAGGCCCGAGCGCGTCGGCCAGCGACGACGTGATCCTGGAGTGGAAGCAGGAAGCGGCCAGCGTGGTCGCCGTGGCCGCGCCGTCGCAGATGCCGGCCTCCACCTACGACAACAACGAGGGCGCGCGGGTGGCGCGCACCGCCAAGGCGCAGACCATCGACGCCGACGTGCTGGTCGGCTACGCCAGCGTCGACGGCACCCCGTTCTACGTGCACGAGAAATCCCCGTTCCAGCAGGACCTGGACCCGACCGCGCTGGACAGCGCCGGCAAGCTCGCCACCGCCGCCACCTACCTGGGTCAGGCCCTGGCCTCGGCGCATGCGCTGGCCGACCAGGACTACGACCCGAACGTGGTGCCCTACAGCATCGACAAGCAGATCGACCAAGCGGCCAGCAGCAAGAGCGGCCTGAAATCGGAACTGCGCCAGTTCGCGTTCGACTACGCCGCGCAGGTGCAACTGGACTGGCAATCGTTCGTGGCCGCGTACAAGGCGGGCACGCCGCTGTATTGAACGCGGCGGGGGTGGCCGGGATCGCCCACGCCGTCTTGGCGCTGCGGGAAACATACCCCGGCCTGCGGCACGCTCTCCTGTCGGAGCGATTCTCGTCCCCTTTTGTGGGATCCCAGTCGCGACGAGGCCTTACCGGCAAGTCCCGTCACGACGGAAGTCGCTCCTTGTATCTGGACATGGAGCCCTGATGGCGTTATGTCTACGGTTCTTCTTTTCGTCCGACACGCAAATCTCAAGCGAAAGCAAAGGCTTTCGCCCTTACGGGCGAGTTACTTTTCTTTGCTCGCGCAAAGAAAAAGTAACCAAAAGAAGCGCTTTACCACAGCCGAAGGCTGGTCAAGCGCGCCCTGCCTCGCGCCCTCCGCGCTAACGCGCTCCGGGTCCGCGATGCTCACGGGGATCCGCGGAAGGGGCATCCTGCCCCTGCCGCGGACGGCGTACATCCATGTACGCCGCCCTTCGGGTGTTTCCCCGCGATGGCCGCCGCTTCGGAAGGGAACCCAGTAAGTCAAAAGCAAGGGCAAGGGCAAGAGCCAAAGCCAAGCGACCGCGACTCCCACACGGACTCGTGGTGATCGCTGTCCGGGCGCGATGTGGGAGGGACCTTCGTCCCCTTTTGTGGGATCAGGCACGACGGCTTCCGAGGCCAGATCGTCCGCCTACGCAGTTCGTCGTGGTTGCATGACAGTTGACTCCCACAAAGGGGAACGCATCGCGGGCGTGCGTCGACCCGGAATTACAGGATGTACCGACTCAGATCCGGGTCCTGCACCAGCTCGCCCAGGTGCGCATCGACATAGGCCGCGTCCACGGTGACGCTCTGCCCATCGCGGTCCGGGGCTTCGTAGCTCAGCGTGTCGAGCAGGCGCTCGAGCACGGTGTGCAGGCGCCGCGCGCCGATGTTCTCCTGGCGCTCGTTGACCAGGAACGCGATCTCCGCCAGGCGCGCGATGGCGTCGTCGGTGAAGCGCAGGCTCACGCCCTCGGTCAGCAACAGCGCTTCGTACTGCTTGGTCAGCGCCGCTTTCGGCTCGGTGAGGATGCGGATGAAGTCGTCCTTCGACAGCGCCGACAGTTCTACCCGGATCGGGAAACGGCCCTGCAGCTCCGGGATCAGATCGCTGGGCTTGGCGAGATGGAACGCGCCGGAGGCGATGAACAGGATGTGGTCGGTCTTGACCGTGCCGTACTTGGTGCTGACGTTGGAGCCTTCCACCAGCGGCAGCAGATCGCGCTGCACGCCTTCGCGCGAGACGTCGCCGCCGGTGGCGCCGGCCTCGCTGCGCTTGGCCACCTTGTCGATCTCGTCGATGAACACGATGCCGTGCTGTTCGCAGGCATCGATCGCCGCGGCGCGCACATCGTCCTCGTTGACCAGCTTGCCGGCCTCTTCCTCGATCAGCAGCGGCCGCGCGGCCTTGATGGTCAGCTTGCGCGACTGCGACTTGCCGCCACCGAGGTTGGAGAACATCTGCCGCAACTGCTGGCCCATTTCCTCCATGCCCGGCGGGGTCATGATGTCCATGCTGACGTTGACCGCGACATCCAGTTCGATCTCGCGCTCGTCCAGTTCGCCGGCACGCAGCATGCGCCGGAACTTGCTGCGGGTGTCGCTGTCCTGCGCCGAGGGCTCGTTGCGTGCGGCTTCCGGATCGAAGCCGATGCCGGCGCTGCGCCGCGGCAGCAACGCATCGAGGATGCGGTCTTCGGCGCGCTCCTCGGCCTGCGTGCGCACGCGGGTCTTGGCCTGCTCGCGGTACAGCTTGACCGCGGTATCGGCCAGGTCGCGCACGATCTGCTCCACATCCTTGCCGACGTAGCCGACCTCGGTGAAGCGGGTCGCCTCGACCTTGACGAACGGCGCATTGGCCAGCGTCGCCAGGCGCCGCGCGATCTCGGTCTTGCCGACGCCGGTGGGGCCGATCATCAGGATGTTCTTCGGCATCACTTCGTTGCGCAGCGCATCGGGCAACTGCATGCGCCGCCAGCGGTTGCGCAGCGCGATCGCCACCGCGCGCTTGGCCTCGTGCTGGCCGACGATGTGGCGGTCCAGCTCCTGCACGATCTCGCGCGGGGTCATGGTGCTATGGGTATCGGTCATGGTCGGGAAATCGAAGAGGGAATCGGGAATGGAGAATCGGGAATGGGAAAGCAGGCGTCATCGGTGACGGAGACGGGAACCGCTGTTGCGATTCCCCAGTCCCCATCCCCGATTCACAGCTCTTCCACCACCACGTTGCGATTGGTGTAGATGCAGATGTCGCCGGCGATGTTCAGCGCTTCGACGGCGATGGTGCGCGCGTCCAGCGTGGTGTGGCCGAGCAGCGCGCGCGCCGCCGACAAGGCGTAGGAACCACCGGAGCCGATGGCGATGATGCCGTCCTCCGGTTCGATCACATCGCCGGTGCCGCTGATGATCAGCGAGGTTTCCTTGTCGGCGACTGCCAGCAGCGCCTCGAGCTTGCCGAGGCGGCGCTCGGTGCGCCAATCCTTGGCCAGCTCCACTGCGGCGCGGGTCAGCTGGCCGTGCTTCTCCAGCTTGGCCTCGAACAGTTCGAACAGGGTGAATGCATCGGCGGCGGCGCCGGCGAATCCGGCCAGCACCTGACCCTCGCGGCCGAGCCGGCGCACCTTGCGCGCATTGCCCTTCATCACAGTGTGGCCCAGGGTCACCTGGCCGTCGCCGGCCACGGCGACACGACCATCGCGGCGCACCGACAGAATCGTGGTGGCGTGGAAAACATTGGGGTTCTGACTGGGATCCATGCGGCCTCCGGAGCGATGACTCAGGTGTGGGGGCTGGCGACGCGCGGTTCAAGCGTCGCCGAGCCGGGCATGCGCCGGCCGTGCCGGATCGGCAGCGATACCCCACGCGACGTACCAGTCCTCGCCCTGGGTTTCGATCGGATGCAGGGTGCGCCCGGCGCCGTTGCCGCAGGCCAGGTCGTGTGCCGCGCAATCGCGGTCGCAGCCCCAGCACAGCCGTTCGGGGCGGCGCGGCGCCAGCGGAAAGGGTTTGGCCATCGGTGAGCCCTCGCAACGTGGGAGGGCAGTGTCGTCCCGCCTTCGCCGACTCGCCTTGATCCAGAACAAGCGCGGACGCGATGCGGCGCTCAGGACTTGCGCTTGGCCCGCGGGTGCGATGCGTCGTAGACCTTGGCCAGGTGCTGGAAGTCCAGATGCGTGTAGATCTGCGTGGTGGCGATGTCGGCATGGCCGAGCAGTTCCTGCACGCCGCGCAGGTCGCCGGAGGATTCCAGGATGTGGCTGGCGAAACTGTGCCGCAGCATGTGCGGATGCACGTGCTTGAACAGGCCCTGGCGCCCGGCCAGTTGCTTGATGCGGATCTGTACCGCGCGCGCACCGATCGGCGCCCCGCCGCGGCCCGGGAACACCGGCGCGGCGGCCTCGCCCCGGCTTTCCTCGCGCCACGCCAGCAACGCGGCGCGCGCGTGCGAGCCGACCGGCACCAGCCGCTGCTTGTTGCCCTTGCCCAGCACGCTGACCATGCCGGCGACGAAATCCAGATCGCGCCAGCGCAGCGCGCACAGTTCGCTCAGGCGCAGGCCGGAGGAATAGAACAGCTCCAGCAGCGCGCGGTCGCGCAGGCCCAGCGGCGCATCGGTCGGCACTTCGACCAGGCGCACCGCCTCGTCGGCGTCGAGCACCTGCGGCAGTTTGCGCGGTGCCTTCGGCGCGCGCAGTGCCGCGGCCGGGCTGGTGGCGATATAGCCGTGCTTGAGCAGCCACGCATAGAAGCTGCGGCACGCCGACAACCGCCGCTGCAGGCTCTTGGGCGACAGCCCGCGACGGTGTTCGGCGGCGATGAAATTACGCAGTTGCGCGGCATCGAGCGCGGCGGGTTCGCCGAGCAGGTTGGCCGCCGCCCACGCCTCCAGCGCTGCCAGGTCGCGCCGGTACGCGTCCAGGGTATGCGCGGACATGCGCCGCTCGACCTGCAGGTAGGCGAGGAACCGGGACGCGGGACCCGGGACCCGGGACCCGGGAGACGTGGCCTCGCTCGCGATGCCAGCACTGCCCTGCCCGGCCTGATGATCGGCAGCGCCGGTTCCGGCGCTGTCCCGGGCCCCGGGTCCCGGATCCCGAGTCCCGGCCCCACTCATCGCTGCAACGCCACCGCCAGCGCTTCGCCCATCATGCGCAGGAACAAGGTACCCATGCCGGGATAGAACCGGTTCGGGTCGCGGCTGCCGACCGCGATCAGGCCCAGGCCGGGCAGCGGCAGCAGCGCGGTGGATTGCACTTCGTCCACGCGCTCGCCGTACAGCAGCGCCTGCTTTTCCGGTTGCAGGCGGCCGCAGATCGGCTCGCCGTCCTTCAGGCAATCGCGGAACGGCGCCAGCCGCGGATCGTCGGCCGCCAGCACCTGCAGCCACGGCGCCTGTTCCAGGCCGGGCAAGGGCTGCAGCAGCACGATGCTGACCAGGTCGCCCTGGAAATCCTCCTGCAGCGACGCGGCCATCGCGCGCACGCTGTCGGCGGCGCTGCGCTGGCGCATCAGCGCCAGGGTCAACTGATGGGTGCGCACCGCCAGCCGCTCGTTGACCTGCGCGTTGGCGGCCAGGTCGGCCAGCCGCCGCGACAGTTCGCGGTTCTTGTCGCGCAGCACTTCCAGCTGGTAGCTGGCCAGCGACGCGGTCGGGCCGTCGTCGCGCGGTACCACCAGGGTCAGCGCCAGGTCGGGAAACTGTTTGAGAAAGCCGGGATGGCGCCGCAGCCACGCCGCCACCTCGTGCGCACCGATCTTGTCCTGGCTGTCGCTCATCGGATCCATTCTCCATCGAAGACGAACGTCGCCGGCCCGGACATCACCACCGATGCGGTGTCTTCCGGCCATTGCACGCGCAGTTCGCCGCCCGGCAGGCTGACGCGCACGTCGCGCTCCACCCGGCCGCGCTGCATCATCACCGCGGCCGCCGCGCAGGCGCCGCTGCCGCAGGCCAGGGTCTCGCCGACGCCGCGCTCGTACACGCGCAGGCGCAGGTGGCCGCGGTCGATCACCTGCACGAAGCCGACGTTGACCGAATCCGGGAACGAGGCGTGCTGCTGCAGCAACGGACCCAGGCGTTCCACCGGTGCCGCATCGACCAGGCCCACTTCCAGCACCGCGTGCGGGTTGCCCATCGACACCGCGCCGAAGCGCACGCTGCCGCCCTGCAGCGGCAGCACGTATTCGTCGCGCGCACGCGGGAAGCCGACCAGCGGCACGTCCTCCGGCGCGAAGCGCGGCACGCCCATCGCCACGGCGAATTCGCCGGTGGCGCTGCGGGTGATGTGGTGACTGCCGGCGGGGCTTTCGATGACGAAATCGTCCGCGGCCGGCGCACTGCCGTCGCGCACCAGCCAGGCCGCGACGCAGCGTGCGCCGTTGCCGCATTGCCCGGCGGCGCTGCCGTCGGTGTTCCAGATGCGGTAGCTGGCGACCGCCGCGGCGTCGCGCGGCGGTTCGATGGTCAGGATCTGATCGCAGCCGACGCCGAAGTGGCGGTCGGCCAGGCGCACCGCCAGTGCGGCGTCCGGCGGCGGGGTGCCGTCGCGCAGGTCGAGCACCACGAAATCGTTGCCCGCGCCCTGCATCTTGCTGAAACGCAGGCGCGCGTCGTGGCGGGCCTCACTCATTCCCATTGGTGGGCATGGTGGTGTCGTTGGCCGGCGGGCGCTGCCCATCCACCGGCTGTGCCTGCCCGGCGGGATCGGTGGTCGCCGGCGGCGTCGCATCCGGCGCGGGCGTGGCGGGCGCGGCTTCCACCGGCACCGGCTTCTGCGGCATCACCAGCGGGCCCTTGTTGCCGCAGCCGGCCAGGGCCAGCAGCGCAGCGGCGGAGAGGACGAGACGGATCGGAGAAGAGGACGATGTGCTCATGCCCCGAGTATAGCCATACCGCCATGAACCGGCTGTGCCGCGGTCGCACGCCGCAGCACGCTCACGCGCGCGGCGGTTCCGGCCGCCACCACAGCCACAGCGCCACCGCGCTCATGCAGCCGATCGCCAGCACCTGCACCCACAGCCGGTGCACGAACAGCAGCAGCACCAGCGCGCACGCGGCCATGGTCAGCGTCGCCATCCACTTGCCGCGGCGGCTGACCGCGCCATGCCGTTCCCAGTCGCGGATGCTGCGGCCGAAACGCGGATCGCGCAGCAGACGCCGGCGCAGCCGCGGCGAACCGCGCGCGGCGGCGTAAGCGGCAATCAGCACGAACACCGTGGTCGGCAAGCCCGGCACGAAGATGCCGACGATGCCGGTCGCCAGGCTGGCATAGGCCAGCAGCCACCAGGCCCAGCGGAAACGGGAGTGCGTGCGCATGGCGGCATGATAAGCCTGCGCTGGCGCGGGCAGGTGGCGACCACCCGCCGACGCAACCGAGGTAGCCGTGCGGCAGCGGCTGTGGGAGCCGCTTCGGCCGCGATGGAAGAAGCCACCGGTGCGTCCGACTCTTTGCAGTCGGGACTGAAGTCCATCCCACAAGGCATTGCCAAGCCGTCAGCGCTGCTGCATGGCATGGCGCATCAGCCCATCGACCCTTCAGGTCCGACTCGGCCGTCATGCTCACTGTGGGAGCGGCTTCAGCCGCGACGCGCGAAGCCACTGGTGCGTCTGATCTCACAGCAGTCGGGACTGAAGTCCCTCCCACAAGGAGTGACCAGACCATCAGCACCGCTGACGACCCTCGCATAGGACACCAGCGACCCGCCTACCGCAGGAGCGGCTTCGGCCGCGACGAGCGAAGCCTTCGGCTTGTCCGACCTTGGCGCAGTCAGGACCGAAGTCCCTCCCACAAGGCATTGCCAAGCCGTCAACGCTGCTGCATGGCATGGCGCACCGCCATCGACCTTCAGGTCCGACTCGGCCGGCATGCTCACTGTGGGAGCGGCTTCAGCCGCGACGGGTGAAGCCACAGGCCATCCGACATCCAACCAAACATCGGGATGGGCCGGCCTCACGCCAGCCGCACCACCTGCGCATCGGCCAGCCCGCAGGCCGGCCGATGCGCATGGCCCTCACTTGGTCGGCTGCTCCACGCCCAGCTGGTCCAGCATGAAGGCATAGGACTCGGCCATTTCGCGGTAGCGACGGAAGCGGCCGGACTTGCCGCCGTGGCCGGCTTCCATGTTGACGCGGAACACGATCGGCTGGCTGCCGGTGTCGTTCTCGCGCAGCTTGGCCACCCACTTGGCCGGCTCCCAGTACTGCACCTGCGAATCCCACAGGCCGGTGCCGACGTACATCGCCGGGTAGGCCTGGCGGCTGACGTTGTCGTAGGGCGAGTAGCTGAGCATGTAGTCGTAGTACGCCTTCTGCTCCGGATTGCCCCACTCGTCGTACTCGTTGGTGGTCAGCGGAATGCTCGGGTCGAGCATGGTGGTCACCACGTCCACAAACGGCACCTGCGCCACCAGCACGCGGTAGTCCTTGGGCGCCATGTTGGCCACCGCGCCCATCAGCAGGCCGCCGGCGCTGCCGCCGGCCGCGGCGACGCGATCCGGGGCGGCGTAACCCTGCTGCACCAGCCCGCGGGTGACGTCGATGAAGTCGTTGAAGGTGTTCTTCTTGTGCAGCAGCTTGCCCTGGTCGTACCAGTCGCGGCCCATTTCCTGGCCGCCGCGGATGTGCGCGATGGCGTAGACCACGCCACGGTCGAGCAGGCTCACCACCGGCAGGTTGAACGCCGGATCGGTGGACATGCCGTAGCTGCCGTAGGCGTACTGGTACAGCGCGGCGCTGCCATCCTTCTTGAAGCCCTTCTTGTAGACCAGCGACACCGGCACCTTGACCCCGTCGCGCGCGGTCACCCAGACGCGTTCGGTCTGGTACTTGCTGGCGTCGTAGCCGATCACCGGCTGCTGCTTGAGCAGCTTGCGCTCGCCGGTGCGGGTGTTGAGTTCGTAGGTGGTGGCCGGGGTGGTCAGCGAGGTGTAGCTGTAGCGCAGCCACGGCGTGTCCGGCTCGGCATTGATCGACAGGCCCATCGAGTACGCCGGCTCGTCGGCCTTGACGTATTCCTCCTTGCCGTCGGCGAAGTGCAGGCGGATCCGCTCCAGGCCGTCGGAGCGCTCGGCGATGGCGGTGAAGCCGTCGAACAGTTCGAAGCCGTCGATGAACACCTTTTCGTCGTAGGGCAGCCAGCTCTGCCACTGGTCGCGCGAGGTAGCACCATCGGGCGCGGTCATCAGCGCGTAGTTCTTGGCCTTCCAGTTGGTGCGGATCACCCAGCGGCCGTCGAAATGATCGGCGTGGTACTCGACGTCGCGCTCGCGCGGCGCCAGCACGGTGAAGCGCTGCGGATCGGCGGCCGGCGCGTAGCGCTGCTCGGAGGACACGGTGCTTTCGACGCCGATGACGATGTACTTGTCGTCGCGGGTGCGGCCCACGCCCATGTAGAAGCTGTCGTCCTTCTCCTCGTACACCAGCGCGTCCTGCGCGGCGGGCGTGCCGAGCACGTGCTTCTTGACCCGCACGGTCAGCAGCGTCTCCGGGTCGTTCTCGACGTAGAACAGGGTCTTGTTGTCGTCGGCCCAGACCACGTCCGGCGACACGCCGGGAATGCGGTCGGCATAGACCTCGCCGGTGTCCAGGTTCTTGAAGCGCACCACGTACTGGCGACGACCGACGTCGTCCTCGGTCCAGGCCAGGATGCGATTGTCCTGACTGACCGCCGCGTCGCCGACGCTGAAATAGCCCTTGCCGGCGGCCATGGCGTTGACGTCGAGCAGGATCTCCTCCGGTGCCTCCATGCTGCCCTTGCGGCGCGCCTGGATCGGGTAGTCCTTGCCGCTCTCGTAGCGGGTGTAATACCAGTAGCCGCGCTCGCGGTACGGCACGCTGCTGTCGTCCTGCTTGATGCGGCCGACGATCTCCTCGTACAGCCGGTCTTCCAGCGGCTGCAGCGGCTTCAGCACCTGGTCGGCGTAGGCGTTCTCGGCGTTGAGATAGGCCAGCATCTGCGGGTTCTTGCGCGCGTCGTCGCGCAGCCAGTAGTAGGCGTCCTGGCGAACGGCGCCGAACGGCGCCTTGACCGCGTGCGGCTGCTTGGCCGGATGCGGCGGGGTGGCCGCGGCGGCGGAGGCGGAGGAAGCGAAGGAGGCGGTCATGAGCAGGACAAGGCTCGCTAGCAAGGGGCGGTGAGGCATCTAATGGGGCTCCGGCGGCAGTAACGCAACGGGACGCGCCGCCTTGGCCGGGCGGCGGCAGCGGGCGGGCGCCGCGCAGTGCCGGCCGAGTCTCCCTGCAACGCTGCGCCGTGGCAAGCGTGCCGAGGCAGTGCAGCCTGCGACGCAGGGCAATCGGCGGGCCGTGGTGCCGCGATGGCATCGCGGCGGGCAGCCGTGGCCAGCGAAGCCGAATGGCGCCGCATCGCACCGCACACGATCGACCGCCAGGAAAGCAACGCCAGATGCACGGGGGTGCACGGCCCCGACCCACGCCCGATTCGCCCAGGTCCAGCGCCCATCCCGGGTCGCGCCGCCACAGCCACCGCGCAATCTGCCGGACCTCGCCGACTGGACGCGGCTAACACGCTCGGGAACACGCTCCTCTATCATCGGCCGCATGGCTTCCCTTCCCGGCGACCCCCTCAGCGCCTCGCCCGCCGCGTCCGGCTACAGCCGGCGCAGCCGCGAGATCGAACCCTTCCACGTGATGGCCTTGCTGGCCCGCGCCAACGAACTGGAACAGGCCGGCCACGACGTGATCCACCTGGAAATCGGCGAGCCGGACTTCACCACCGCCGCGCCGATCGTCGCCGCCGGCCAGGCCGCGCTGGCTGCCGGCCATACCCGCTACACCGCTGCGCGCGGCCTGCCGGCCCTGCGCCAGGCGCTGGCGGACTTCTACCGGCAGCGCCACGACGTCGACCTGGACCCGGCGCGCATCCTGATCACCCCCGGCGGCTCCGGCGCGCTGCTGCTGGCCAGCGCGCTGCTGGTCGATCCGGGCCGCCACTGGCTGATGGCCGACCCCGGCTACCCGTGCAATCGCCACTTTCTGCGCTTGGTCGAAGGTGCCGCGCAATTGGTGCCGGTCGGTCCGGACAGCCGCTACCAGCTGACCCCGGAGCTGCTGCAGCGGCACTGGAACGCGGACAGCGTCGGCGCGCTGGTGGCGTCGCCGGCCAATCCCACCGGCACCGTGCTGTCGCGCGCCGAACTGGCGGCGCTGTCGCAGACGCTGCACGCTCGCGGCGGGCACCTGGTGGTGGACGAGATCTACCATGGCCTGAGCTACGGCATCGACGCACCCAGCGTGCTGGAGGTCGACGACGACGCCTACGTGCTCAACAGCTTCTCCAAGTACTTCGGCATGACCGGCTGGCGCCTCGGCTGGCTGGTGGCGCCGCGCGCGGCAGTGCCGTCGCTGGAGAAGCTGGCGCAGAACCTGTACATCAGCGCGCCCAGCATCGCCCAGCACGCGGCGCTGGCCTGCTTCCTGCCGGAAACGCTGCAGATCCTGGAAGCGCGCCGCGCCGAGTTCGCGCAGCGCCGCGACTACCTGCTGCCAGCGCTGCGTGCGCTCGGCTTCCGCATCGACGTCGAGCCGGAGGGCGCGTTCTACCTGTACGCCGACGTGTCCGATTTCACCGACGACGCGCAGGCCTTCTGCGCGCACTTCCTGGAAACCGAGCACGTCGCGTTCACCCCGGGCGTGGATTTCGGTCGCCATCGCGCACGCCAGCACGTGCGCATCGCCTATACCCAGAGCCTGCCACGACTGCAGGAGGCGGTGGCGCGGATCGCGCGCGGGCTGGGGCGCTGGGCGCGCTGAGGCGACCAGCGGCGGGGGAGACGCGAGTGAAGCCAGCCTTGCTCATCTATCGCGAAGCCATCGAATCCGATCTGGCTGCCATCTGCGCGCTCGGCGAGGAAGTGAACGCTGTCCACCATGACGCGTTTCCCCACATCTTCGCCGGCCCGGGCGATGCGGGCCGCGACGTGGCGCACTGGAAGCGCAGCATCGGCCAGGACAATGCCACCACCCTCGTCGCCGAAGCGCAGGGCGTCCTCGTCGGTTTCGTCACGGTCGGCATGGTGTCGGAATCGCACTCACTGCTGCAGCCCATGCGCTTCGGCCGGGTGGGCAGCGTGGGCATCACCCAACGCCATCGCGGCCAGGGGATCGGCCCGGCGCTGATGCAGCGTGCGCACGAGTGGGTGGCGCTGCGCGGCGGTGTCGAAATGCGCCTGAATGTCTGGGCCTTCAACACCCACGCACTGCACGTTTACGAAGAACTGGGTTATGAAGTCCGTTCGCTGACCCTGGTCAAGTCGTTGGCCGACGGGGCCTGAGCACCCGCTGCGGCGACGCCCTGAGATCACCTTGAGAACGCGGACAATGCCGGCGCGATCGTGACGCAACGCATTGCGCGCAGGCTCGGCCGCTCATTGGATGGCGCGCCAGGCCAGGAGATGGTCCGCGCCCCAGCCGGGACGCGGACCACACCACTCACTTGGACAACCGCTCCCACAGGAAGCTGTACGCCAGCGCCTGCATGTGCGCCGCCTGCGCATTGTTGGCCGCGCCGCCATGACCGCCTTCGATGTTCTCGTAGTAGGTCACGTCCTTGCCGGCGTCGATCATCTTCGCCGCCATCTTCCGCGCATGGCCCGGGTGCACGCGGTCGTCGCGGGTCGAGGTCAGGAAGATCACCGGCGGATAGGTCTTCTTCGGGTCGAACAGGTGATACGGCGAGAAGGTCTGGATGAACTTCCAGTCGTCGGTGTCCGGGTTGCCGTACTCGGCCATCCACGAGGCGCCGGCCAGCAGGTGGCTGTAGCGCTTCATGTCCAGCAGCGGCACCTGCACCACCACCGCGCCGAACAGCTGCGGGTACTGCATCAGCATGTTGCCGGCCATCAGCCCGCCGTTGCTGCCGCCCTGCACGCCCAGGTGCTTGGCCGAGGTGATCTTGCGCGCGACCAGGTCCTGCGCCACCGCCGCCATGTCCTCGTAGGCCTTGTGCCGGTTCTGCTTCAGCGCCGCCTGGTGCCAGCGCGGGCCGTACTCGCCGCCGCCGCGGATGTTGGCCAGCGCGTACACGCCACCCTGGTCGAGCCAGGCGCGGCCCAGGCTGCCGGAGTAGAACGGGGTCATCGAGATCTCGAAGCCGCCGTAGGCGTACAGCAGGGTCGGCGCGCTGCCGTCGGCCTTGAGCTGCTTGGGCCGGACCAGGAAGTACGGCACCTTGGTGCCGTCCTTGGACACCGCGAAGTGCTGCTCGATCTCGTCCTTTGAGGCGTCGAAGAAGCTCGGCATCGCCTTCAGCGTCTCGATGCTCTTCGGCCCGCGCTGCACGTCGGCCAGCATCAGCGTGGTCGGGGTCAGGAAGTCGGTGGAAGTCAGCCACACCTGGTCGTTCTCGTCGGCATCGACCGCATCGACGCTGGTGCTGCCGAAGGCCAGGTCGCCGACCGGGAACGCTGCACGCGCCCATTCGCCCTCGCCCGGGGTCAGCACCCACAGGCGGCTCTTGACGTCGTCGAGCACGTTCAGCACCAACCGCGACTTGGTCCAGGCGAAGGACGCCAGCGAGGCGGTCTCGGTGGGCGTGAACAGCACCTGGAAGTCGCGCTTGCCGGCCATGAAGTCGTCGAACTTGGTCGCCAGCAGCGCACCGGCCGGGTAGGTCGTGCCGCCCACCGTCCACGGATCGCGCAGTTCCAGGGTCAGCCACTGGCGGTGCACGCCCTTGTTGGCCGAGTTGGGCACGTCGATCTTGGTCAGGCGGCCGTCGGCGCCGCGCAGGTACATCTCGTCGTTGTAGAAGGCCAGCGTGCGGCTGACGAAATCGCGCTCGTAGCCGGGCGTGTCGTCGTGCATCGCGGCGATGTACATGTCGTCCGGCTTGCCCTCGTAGACCAGGGTGGCGCTGGTCATCGGGGTGCCGCGCTTCCACTGCTTGACGATGCGCGGGTAGCCGGAGCTGGTCAGCGAGCCGGGGCCGAAGTCGGTGTACAGGTAGACGGTGTCGGCATCGATCCAGCTCAGGCCGCCCTTGGCCTCGGGCCGGAAGAAGCCGTCCTTGATCCACTGCTTGGTGCTCAGGTCGAACTCGCGGGTGACGTCGGCGTCGGCGCCGCCGCGCGACAGCGCGATCAGGCAGCGGCGGTACTCCGGGCGCAGGCAGTTGGCGCCATGCCACACCCAGTTCTCGCCCTCGGCCTTGTTCAGCGCGTCGAGGTCCAGCACCGTCTCCCACTTCGGCTCGGGCTTGCGGTACTCGTCCAGGGTGGTGCGGCGCCACAGGCCGCGCTCGTGGGCGCGGTCCTTCCACAGGTTGTAGTAGTACGGGCCGATCTTCTGCACGGCCGGAATCTTGGCGTCGGAATCCAGCACCTCGCGGATGCCGGCCTCGCGGGCCTTGAAGGCGGGGGTCTCGGCCAGCCGCGCCTCGGTCTTGGCGTTCTGCGCCTTGACCCAGTCCAGCGCCTTGGTGCCGGTGACGTCTTCGAGCCAGGCGTAAGGGTCTTGGGGCATCGCGGTTTCCTTGGCCGCGGCGGTGCCGGCGGCGAGCAGGCCGGCGATCAGGCAGGCGTGTGCGAGTGAGGACATGTTCGGATCCGTGGAAGGACAGCGCCGCACCGTAGCACGCAGCATCGCCGCCCTCCCCTGCCGAAGGTCAGGCCGGGCGCGCGGTCCGCAGCGCCGGTCGGCGCCGCCGCGCCTGCGCCCGCGGGCGTG
>NZ_AQOK01000016.1:0-8266 GCF_000364645.1 Xanthomonas sp. SHU 308
TCCCATCGGGAGAGGGGTTGGGGTGAGGGTACGGCGCGCGCAGACCTGTCGAGGCGAGGACCCAACAGCGCACGCGAACGACGCTCCGAGCGACGCGAGGGCACTGTGCTTCCTGCTCATGTCTGCACGCATCGGCACGTCGTCGGGCTTGGGCGAGGCGTGATCATTGAGGAGGAGCGCACTACAAAACTTTGACGGACGACGCCGTTTTCGACTTTGGAAACAGCATGTTTCGCCGGGTTTCCGACACACACGCCTACATGTGTTCACCACTCGTCATGCATGGCGATCGACGACACTCTGTATCGCATTGATGTCGACACGCGCGCGCGCCACACCGCTTCTTCCGCGATGTCGCACGATGGCGCGCCTGCAGTCATCGTCCTCCTGGCGGCGGCGACACGAACGCCATGCCGCAGGACCGCTGCATGACAACCGCAACGCCGATGACGCCAACCTGCAACGTCGCTGTCGCATCGTGTGCGCACTTCCTTTACGAATCCCCCTTGCGCATGCCTCTCCATTCCCTGCTGAGCACGGCGATCCTCGCCGCCCTGTTGTCGCCCTTCGCCGCCACCGCTGCGGAGCCCGCCGCCGATGGTGTCGCGTCCGACGTGGAGCAACTCGATGCGGTGTCGGTGATCGGCCAGGGCGAGACCCGCCAGGTGCAGCGCATCACCACCCAGGACGTGGCGGTGCTGCCGCCGGGCACCAGCATCCAGAAGCTGCTCAACCGCATTCCCGGCGTCAACGTGCAGTCCAACGACGCCTTCGGCGCCAACGAGGAATCGCAGACCATCAGCCTGCGCGGCTTCAACGGCGTGCGTCTGGGCTACACCCTCGACGGCCTGCCGCTGGGCGACAACGCCTACGGCAACTACAACGGCCTGAACATCAGCCGCGCGCTGATCGCCGAGAACTTCGGCGGCGTGGAACTGGCCTCGGGCATCGGCAGCCTGGGCACGGCCTCCACCAGCAATCTCGGCGGCACGGTGCAGTACTACTCCGACGACCCGTCCACCGAGGTCGGCGTGCGCCTGGCGCAGACCGTGGGCTCGGACAGCAACCGCCGCACCTACCTGCGCCTGGATACCGGCGAGCACAACGGCTTCTCCGCCTACCTGTCCGGCATCTACGCCGACGCCGACATGTGGGCGCCGCCGGGCTCGCCGACCCACACGGCGCAGTTCAACGGCAAGGGCGTGTACCAGTTCGAAGGCGGCAAGATCACCGCCTTCGTCGACACCTCGCGCACCTCGCAGGCCGACTACGCGTACCTGTCCAAGAGCGGCCTGCACCGCGGCCTCGGCTGGGACTGGAATCTGTATGCGCCGGACTGGCAGCGTGCGCTGGCCGCGGCCTATTGCGCCCCGGCCACACGCAACCCCAGCCGCTGCGGCTACAGCGGCGGTGTGGACAACATCGACGACGCCTACTACCAGAGCCGCGCGCTGCGCAACGACGACCTGTACTACCTGGCCGGCGACTTCCAGCCGTCCGATGCGGTGAGCGTGCACACCCAGGTCTACCATCACGAGAACGCAGGCCAGGGCCACTGGTGGTCGCCGGGCCAGCCGTCCTACCCGGGCACGCCGCAGGCGCTGCCGATTTCGATCCGCAGCACCAACTACACCATCAACCGCACCGGCGGCATCGCCTCGCTGGGTTGGGACATCGGCCCGCACCACCTGGAAGCGGGCGTGTGGTACGAGCGCAACAAGCACCACGTGGAGCGCAACTTCTACTGGATCGACGGCCCGATCGACGACGACATCTTCCTGAGCAACCCGAACCGCCGGCTGTTCTCGCAGGACTACGTCATCACCACCAAGCAGGCCTACGTGCAGGGCACCTTCAAGCTGCTCGACGAGCGCCTGACCCTGGACATCGGCGCCAAGAGCCCGCACACCACGATGACCGCGCGCGAGACGCCGGGGATCGCGGTGGAAGCGCCGGTGGCCAACGGCGAACTGAAGGCCAGCAAGGCGCTGCTGCCGCAGGCCGGCCTGAGCTACCGCCTGGCCGAGGGCCAGGAAGTGTTCGCCTCCTACGCCGAGAACATCGCCGCGTTCCAGGGCGGCGGCGCCGGCGGCCCGCTGCTGGTGACGCAGGCCTCGTTCGACGCCAGCGTCGGCGCGCTGCAGCCGGAGAAGTCCAAGACCTTCGAAGCCGGCTACCGCCTGGTGCGCGACCAGTTCGAGGCCTCGCTGGTCGGCTACGACGTCACCTTCGACAACCGCCTGCTCTCGCTCAACCCGTGCCCGAGCATCCAGCAGGGCACCAGCCCGGCGTGCACCACGCGCTTCTTCAACGTCGGCTCGGTGAGCAGCCGCGGCGGCGAGCTGACCTTCATCTGGAAGCCGACCGCGCACCTGCAGTGGTACAACTCGGCCTCGATCAACCGCTCCACCTACGACGACAACTACGTGCAGAACGGCGCGGTCATCCCCACCGCGGGCAAGTCCACCGTGGACACGCCCAAGCGCATGTTCGCCAGCGAACTCAGCTGGACCTGGAACGGCTGGAACGCCAACCTGCGCGGCAAGTACACCGGCCAGCGCTACTACACCTACACCAACGACCAGGGCTTCGGCGGCTACACCTCCTTCGATGCCGGCGCCGGCTACGATTTCGGGGCGGTGTCGTTCCTGCGGGACCTGAAGCTGTCGTTGAACGTCACCAACCTCACCGACAAGCGCTACGCCTCCAACCTCACCGCCTTCAGCAACAGCGATCCGAACGGCCGCTCGCTGGCCTTCCACGCCAGCGCGCCGCGGCAGGCGTTCCTGACCCTGGACGCGCGCTTCTGAGCGCGTCCATCCTGTCCGTCCGCCTCCGAACCGGAACGCATGCGATGATCCGATCCACCTCCTGGTTGTTGGGATGCGCGATGGCCGTGTTGGCGACCACCGCGGCGGCCGCACCGGCCGCCGCCCCTGGCGAGAGCAAGCCGCTGGTGATCGGCCACCGCGGCGCCAGCGCGCTGCGTCCCGAGCACACTCTGGCGTCCTACGCCAAGGCCATCGCCGACGGCGCCGACTTCATCGAGCCGGACCTGGTCTCGACCAAGGACGGCGTGCTGGTGGCGCGCCACGAGAACGAGATCGGCGGCACCACCGACGTGGCCGCGCATCCGGAGTTCGCCGCGCGCAAGACCGTCAAGCAGATCGACGGGCAGCGCGTGGAAGGCTGGTTCACCGAAGATTTCACCCTGGCCGAGCTGAAGACCCTGCGCGCGCGCGAGCGCCTGCCGCAACTGCGCGGCACCGCCTTCGACGGGCAGTTCCAGGTGCCGACCATGGACGAGATCATCGACTTCACCGCGGCCGAATCGGCCACGCGCGGCCGGCCGATCGGGCTGATCCCGGAGATCAAGCACGGCACCTACTTCCGCGGGCTCGGCCTGGCGATGGAAGACAAGCTGGTCGCCACGCTCGATGCGCATGCCTATACGCGCAAGGCGCCGGTGGTGATCCAGTCGTTCGAGATCGGCAACCTGGAATATCTGCACGGCAAGCTCGGCGACACCCATCCGAACGTGCGCCTGGTGCAGTTGCTGGGCGATCCCAAGGAGCGTCCAGGCGACCAGTTGCGCGACGGTCCGACCTACGCGCAGATGGGCAGCGCGCAAGGCCTGCGCGCGATCGCCAAGTACGCGCAGCTGGTCAGCCCGAACCTGCGCGCGATCGTGCCGGTGAGCGCCGACGGCGCCCTGGCTCCGCCCACCTCGTTCGTGGCCGATGCGCATGCGGCCGGCCTGCAGGTGATTCCGTACACGTTCCGTCCCGAGAACTATTTCCTGCCCAAGCAGTTGCAGGACGCGCGCGGCCCGGCCGCGGTGAATGCCGCCGGCAGCATGAAGGAAATGCGCGCGTTGATTGATGCCGGCATCGATGGCTTCTTCACCGACGACCCGGCGGTGGGCCGCGCGGCGGTGGATGGGACGGCGCTGCCGCGGTGAAGCCGAGAATGGGGAATGGGGAATGGGGAATGGGGAATCGCAACAGCGGTTCCCAACGCGGAGTTCCATTTGTAGGAACGGCTTCAGCCGCGATGGAGCCGGGATTGGGGAATAGGGAATGGGGAATCGCAAAAGCGGTTCCCAGCGCGGGGTTCCATTTGTAGGAGCGTGTCCGCACACGGGCATTGGTCATTGGGTGTCCGGGCCGCGATAATGCGCGCCCGCCGCCCCTGCCCCGATCGCCGTGCCGTCCGTTGCCGCTCCCTCGCCCACTTTCGCCGCGCTGACCCCGCGCGCGCTGCTGCTGTCCGTGCTGGCGATGGGCGCGGTGGTGTTGCTGTCGAACGTGCTGGTGCAGTTCCCGATCAACGACTGGTTGACCTGGGGCGCCTTCAGCTATCCGCTGGCGTTCCTGGTCAGCAACCTGATCAACCGCCGCTTCGGCCCGCGCGCGGCGCGGCGGGTGGCCTGGTGCGGGTTCGCACTGGCGGTGCTGCTGTCGATCTGGATCGCCACCCCGCGCATCGCCGCGGCCTCGTGCCTGGCCTTCATCGCCGCGCAGTTGCTGGACATCACCGTGTTCGACCGGCTGCGCCGCGGCCGCTGGTGGCGCGCGCCGATCGTCGCCACCACCTGCAGCGCGACGCTGGACACCACGATCTTCTGGTCGATCGCCTTCGCCGGCTCGGCGCTGCCCTGGCTGAGCTGGGCCGCCGGCGACCTGGCAGTGAAGCTGGGCATCGGCGTGTGCCTGCTGGCGCCGTTCCGCGCGCTGCTGTGGCGGATGGCGCCGACGCGCTGACGGCTGCGCCGCGCTTTGCGCAAGCGCGGCTTCACAAGCGGCCACGACAGACGTTGAACAGGCCATCGGCGGCGCACGTCCCGTGCGCCGCGCCTGCGACGAGACCACGCCCATGCCGCACGACGTCACCCCCGCCCTCGCGCTGAGCGCGCTCAACGCCACCCTGGCGCAACTGCAGCCTGCCGGTACGGCGCTGCCCACGCTGACCACGCCCGCGGTGTCCTGCCCGGAATGGTCCTGCAACACTTTCGCCCCGCTGATGCTGGAGATGGTGCTGCTGCGTCGCGACCGGCCCCTGCGCACACGGCTGTACCTGGCGGACGCGGCGCTGCCGACCTTCGGCGACGGCGACTTCGTCAACCTCGTGCTGCTGGGCGATCCGTCGCAATTGATCCACAACTTCAACATCCTGGTGGACGGCGAGCGGATCTACCTGTTCCAGGCCTACCTCGAGCAGGTCGTGGACGTGGTGCGGGTGTTCGATTCCATGACCTTTTATGCGCTGTGGCACGAGCTGTGTGCCGGCCGCGCCGGCCTGTGGAAGCGCGCCTACCAGGCGCTGTTCGGCGTGGATCCCGACCAGGTGGTGGACACTGATCCCGACGCGGTCTGGTTCCAGTCTCAATACGTCAGCGTGTAGCAATCGCGCCACCGCGGCGCGGAACGGCATGCCGGCGCCGATCGCCGCGACCAAGGCGGCGTGTTTGCGGTGGCATCACGGCGGCGAGCCCAGGCCCTCCGGCCGATTGCAGCCAGCGCCGACGGCGCGCTTTCCGCCGCGACTCGGCGAGACGCGGCGTTGCCGGAGAAGCATGTCGCCACCGACACCACGCGTGCGCACATGCGCTGCCAACAAGGATCGCGCTAGCGTGCCGCGTCGCCGTCCGCACGGCCATCGACGAACACCAGCTCCAGCGCGACCGAGGCCTGTCGGATCGCCGCACGCGCCGCGGCGATCTCGACCGTGGGCGCGGTCAGGCGCGGACGCCGGTCCAGCGTGCAGGCCAGGCCGGCCTCGACCAGCGTGGCATGCGCGGCATGCAGGCTCGCCGCGATGGGCGGCGGCAACCAGCCGCTGTGCGCCAGCGCATCGAGCAGCGCTGGCGTGTCGCGCGGCAACAACAGTGCCGGCTGCTGCGCGGCGCCGAGCAGCACGCCGGCCTGCACCAGGAATTCCAGGTCGACCAGGCCGCCGGCGCCCTGCTTGAGGTCGAAGCGCGCGGCATCGCTGCGGTCCAGTTCGGCACGCATGCGCGCACGCATCTTGCGCACTTCCTCGCGCAGCGCTGCAGGCTCGCGCGGGCGCGCCAGGGTCTGCGCGCGCACCTGCTCGAACTGCTGCAGCAGCGGCGCATCGCCGGCCACGCCGCGCGCGCGCACCAGCGCCTGGTGCTCCCAGGTCCAGGCGCGCTCGCGCTGATACTCGCGGTAGCTGGCCAGCGACGACACCAGCGCGCCCTTGCCGCCGTCCGGGCGCAGGCGCACGTCGATGTCGTACAGGCGGCCGCCACCGGTGACCGCGCCGAGCAACGCGATCACCTTCTGCGCCAGCCGCGCGAACCAACGCCCGCTCTCCAGCGGCCGCGGCCCGACCGACGCTTCGACGCCCGGCGGATGGTCGTACAGGAACACCAGGTCCAGGTCCGAGCCGATGCCCAGTTCCACGCCGCCGAGGCTGCCGTAACCGACGATGGCGAAACTGCCGCCGGACACCTCGCCGTGCGCGGCGACCAGATCGGCACGCGCCAGGCGCAGCACGGTCACCACCACCGCCTCGGCCAGTTGCGCGAGCTGGCGCGCGCTGTCGAGTGCGGGCTGGCGTCGATCCAGCGTCGCCAGGGCGATGCGGAAACTCAGCGCCTGGCGCGCTTCGTTGAGGCCGCGCAGGGCCGCTTCCGGATCGTCGCCGGCGGTGGCGACCGCGGCATCGCACAGCCGCTGCATCGCCGCCTCATCGGGCATCGGGCCATCGACGCGGCTGTCGAGCAGTTCGTCCAGGAGCAGCGGGTGTGCGGCCAGCCGTTCGGACAGGAAGGCGCTGCGCGCCAGCACGTCGACCAGCCGCGCCAGCGCGCTGGGTTGTTCGTCGAGCAGGGCCAGGTAGCTGGCCCGGCGCAGGATCGCCTGCAGCAGGCCGAGCACGCGGTGCAGGGCGGCATCGGCCTGCGCCGAGCGCGCCGCGGCATGCAGCAGCGCCGGCAGCACCCGGTCCAGGCGCGCACGCGCGGCATCGGAGAGCGTGCGCACGCCCAGCGACTGCACGAAACCGCGCAAGGCCTGGTCGGCGCCGTCAGGGTCTGAGAAACCAGCCTCGCGCAGCACCTGCACCTGGCCAGCGTCGGGCAGGCCGCGCCAGTAGTCGGCCAGCGCATCGGGCGCCAGCGCGCGCTCGCGCGGCGCCAGCAGTTCGGCGAACTCGGCGGCGACCCGATCGCGCTGCACCTGCAGCGCTGCGTGCAGCCCGGCCCAGTCGGCATGGCCAAGGCCGAACGCGATGCGCGCGCGATCCAGCGGATCCTCCGGCAACGCGTGGGTCTGCGCGTCGCGCAGCATCTGCAGGCGGTTCTCCACCTGGCGCAGGAAGCGATACGCACGCGCCAGCGCCGCGCCATCCTCGGCGGCGACCTGGCCGGCGGCGACCAGCGCGTGCAGCGCCGGCAACAGGCGGCGTTCGCGCAGCGCGGGTTCGCGGCCGCCGCGGATCAACTGCAGCGACTGCACCAGGAACTCGATCTCGCGGATGCCGCCGGCGCCGCGCTTGATGTCGTCCAGGCGGTCGTGGCGTGCCACTTCGGCGGTGATCGCCGCCTTCATCTCGCGCAGGCCGTCCAGCGCGGTGTAGTCGAGATAGCGCCGGTACACGAACGGGCGCAGCGCCTGCAGCCATTCCTCGCCGGCGGCGATGTCGCCGGCCACCGCGCGCGCCTTCAGCCAGGCATAACGCTCCCAGTCGCGGCCTTCGCGCTGGAAGTACTGGTCCATGCCGGCGAACGACAGCGCCACCCGGCCGGCCGTGCCGAACGGGCGCAGACGCAGATCCACGCGGTGCGCGAAGCCGTCCGCGGTGGTCTCGTCGAGCAGCCGCGCCAGGCGCTGGCCGAGCCGCGCGAAGTATTCCTCGGCGGCCAGCGCCCGCGTGCCATCGGACTCGCCGCCCTGCGGGTAGGCGTAGACCAGATCCACGTCGGAGGAAAAATTCAGCTCGCCGCCGCCGAGCTTGCCCAGGCCGAACACCACCAGCCGCTGCACGCTGCCATCGGCGGCACGGACCACGCCATGACGCGCGGCGAACTCGCCTTCCAGCGCCTGCAGCGCCAACGCCAGGCAGTCCTCGGCCAAGCGCGTGCTGCCGGCCAGGGTCGCATCGACCTCGTCCAGGCCCAGCACGTCGCGCCACACCAGGCGCGCCGAGGCGGCCGCGCGGTAGCGGCGCAACTGCGCCGGCCATGCGGCGGGCTGCGCCGGATCCAGTTGCGGCAGCGGCAACGGCGGCGGATCCGGCA
>NZ_AQOK01000017.1:0-6552 GCF_000364645.1 Xanthomonas sp. SHU 308
TCGCCGGCACCGTGGCGACGGCCGCCGGTGCTACAACGACCGGCGCCGGCGCGGCCGGCAGCACCGGCAGCTGCACCGCACCGGCCCAGAGCAGGCCCAGCACGCTCTGCGCGGCGACCAGCCACCACAAGCGGCAACGCGTCGCCGCCGGCAGGGTCGGCAGCCAGCGGCACAGCGCCCAGATCAGCGCGACCAGCACCAGCGTCTGCACGCTGGTCGCCAGCAGCCGCGACAGCAGGCTCTCGAACGCGTCCGTCCCCACCAGGCTGTGCATGGCTCAGTCCTCCCGCCGTTGCGATTGCAGTTTGGCCACCAGGGCCTCCAGTTCGGCCAGTTCCGTGTCGCTGACCTCGGCGCGCTGCGACATCCAGGCCACGAACGGCGACACCGAGCCCTGCAGGGTCTTCTCGACGAAGCTGCCGACCGCGCTGCGCACCACGTCGTCCTGGCCGCTGGTGGCGGCATAGCGGTACACGCCCTGCACCTGGCGACGACGCAGATAGGCCTTGGCGCGCAGGCGCTCCATCATGGTCAGCACGGTCGAGCGCGCCAGCCCGCGCGCCTCGCCGAACCCGGCGGCGACCTCGCCGACACTGGCATCGCCATGTTCGGCGATGTACTGCAGCAGGGCCAGTTCCTGGTCCCCGATCGATTTGCGGCGCATCCGCCCACTCCGATGACTACACGTGTCGGCAAAACTACCCGTGACGACACGTGTCGTCAATAGGTCGCAGGTCATGGCCGACGGTCGGTAGGAGATTTGCATCGCAGGATTCCTTTCAGAGGGGGGCGCCTCCGCAAAGGGCTCGCCGGCGATACGCAGAGCGTCTTCTCGTTGTAATGTAGGCTAAAACGTGAAACGCATTAGCGATGCCCACCGATTTGCGTCAGCCATGGGAACGGCGACCTCTGGGGAAGAGGAATGATACGAACCGTCAATATTCAAGATTTCAGAAGCTTCGATCCCGCGTCGAACACTGTGATTTCCTTTGATCCGGACAAGCGCGTCGCTTACTTTTATGGCCTCAATGGCGCGGGAAAATCCGCAATCAGCGAAGTCATACAGCGATGTGGAACGGGCCAAAATCCCGTACCCAACTGCACTTTAAGTGTATTTCCCCAAGACACAAAGTACGAGTATCTGGTTTACAACGACCATTTCGTCGAAACTAATTTTCGCAACCGGAGCGACATGCCTGGGATCTTCACTATTGGTGATCCTGAGTCATCCGCACTGGAGGCCATTGAGGTCTTAGAGCAAGAGATTGCAACGTGGCGTGGGCAACATGACAACTTGGTAAAGCAACAGGAACTTCGCCAGGCGGAGGCAACCAATGCTCATGAAAGCGCGATTCGCGGAGTGTGGAAGAACTACACGGCACTGAAAGACGGCCCATTCAAGCGCTGGCTACCATACGGAAATTCCAAACAGCGCTTCTTTGATGCGCTCCAGGCCAAGGCAAAGTTGGCCTATGATGGGGAGCCGCCGGACCTGGATAAGCTTGAGCAGTTGCTCATCGAGCTTGGCGACAGCAACTCGATGCCCAAGCCTAGGGTTGATGTTGATCTTCCCAACTTCAATCGTATTGAACAGGACGAGATTTGGGCCGAGCCAATCATCGGCTCAAGCGACAGCGCTCTTTCGGCGATGATCAAGGACATCGCTAACTTCGACTGGGTCAGCCAAGGACGATCCTACGTAGAACGAAGCCATGATCTCTGTCCGTTCTGCCAGCAGAGCCTTCCACCGGCGTTCCCACAGGAACTTGCCAAGCTATTCGATGAAAGCTTTGAGAGGCGCGTAGAACGGGCAAGGCAGCTTGCGTCTTCCTATGCTTCCAGTCTCGCTGGCCTTGAGCACGCAATTGCTAGCCTTTTGGAATCGGAAGCTTTTGCCTCTGAGACCGATGCCATTCGATTGGCTTGGGCAAACGCAAGTCGCCTTCTAAGCGAGAACGCCCAACGTATGGCAGCGAAGTCGGGGTCGCCACAGAGTGCTATCGAACTGCACTCCACCCAGGCGCCGATGGCGATGCTCGAAGATGCGATCAATGAGGTCTCCAAGCGTGTCGATGAGCACAATCGCCGTTTGAGCCGTCGGCAATCCGAACTGAACCGAATCGAGAATGGATTCTGGGCTCGCCTTCGCGAAGACAATGAAGGCATTCTGACCCTCTACAAGACCACATCAAGAAGTGCTGCGGATGCACTCGAGGCGATCCGCGAATCGAGAGCCAAGCTTCAATGGCAGATCAGCCAAGCAGAGCTGCGGCTAGTTGAGCTTCGTGCGACCAGCGGTGGAACCGAAGAAGCGGTTGTCGCGATCAACACCCGACTGCAATCGCTAGGGGTCGACTCATTCAAGATCGAACGGCGTGAGGACGATCTGTACCAGCTGGTGCGCCCTGGTAAAGGACCGGATACGTACGGCTCACTGAGTGAAGGAGAAAAGACCCTTATCACTTTTCTTTACTTCGTCGAGCTGATTACGGGATCGCCCGCTTCAAGTACGTCCTCCCCCTTGGAAAGGAAGATCGTTGTCATTGATGATCCAATTTCAAGCCTTTCACATAACTTTGTGTACGACATTGCAGCCACGATTTCCCGGGACATTATTGGGCTGAAGAACTCGCAGGAAAAGCGTGTGAAGCAGGTGATTGTGCTTACACATAGCCTATTCTTCCTCAATGAACTCATCAAGGTCAGCAAAAAGGCAGATCCTGCACAGCTGCAGCGCGTCATCAAGAAGCGCTACTCGGCGATCGTGCCAATGAAGATCGACGATCTCAAGAATGACTACGAATCCTGGTGGCAGGTGGTGAAGGATGCCTATCAGGACCTGGTGAGCTCTGCCACAGTCGCCAATGCGATGCGGTGCATCTTGGAACGGTTTTTCTACTTCACCAAACGGCAGGATTCATTCAGTAAAGTGATGGATAAACTCGCCGCACAGGATCGCAGCTTCTTTGCCCTAAGCCGCTACCTAGCACATCACTCCCATGGTGATGCCAACACGTTGACAGACTTCGGCGAGTACGACGTCACCTACTGCCTCATCAAGTTCAAAGCGATCTTTGATGAACTGGGCTTCTCTGAACACCATCGTGTGATGGCAGGACTTCCGGACGCGGCTGCAGAGTAGGAGCTACCATCTCTCGCTGCGGCCCGCCGTTCTGGCATCGCTCGAACAATCTCTAGTACCTCATGGCAATCCGCTAGATATCGCGAGAAAGCCTCTATGCGCGAGCATTGCTCCACGCAGCTAGCCAATTTTCTTGACGGTAGCGAGTGGGACGAGTCCCCACCACATCCACTGTAAATGCACTCGGCGTAGAAGCACCCTGGGATCAGACGCTGTCACTGCAGCGGCACCAACACCTATACCCAGGTATCGCATCGCATACGCGCAGCAGGCAGCGCTGTACCAATGCGCAATGGTGCAAGCGCACATGCGATGCAAGAATTTCCCGCATCGCTTCACGCCGCTGTATTCACCGCGGGAAGCGCGCTGCCGCAGCTGCGCCGTTCGCTCCATCGATCCGGAGCGGGGCGCCGCACCTGCCGCGCGCCATCTTCCCGGGTCCGCGCCGCAGCGCCGGCGCACTGTCATCGCAAACGCACAGCCAGCCGGACGCCGCCGCCGCGAACAGGCGGTCCTGCGCTGGGTGCGCGCGTGCGCCACCGCTTCCCACTCCACGCCGGATCCGACCATGCACGCGACCTCCTCCCGTCTCCGCGCCGCCGCCCTGCCGATCTCTGCACCGCATCGCCTCAGGCACGCGTACACGCCGTCGTTGTTGTCTGTGGCGCTGGTCGCCTGCCTCGCCGCCTCCACGGCGCACGCCGCGGACGAGGCTGCCAGCAGCAATGCCGACACCACCCCAACCACGTTGTCCGCACTGGACGTGGTGGCCTCGCCGCATGCGGCCGCGGTGGCGCCTACGCAAGTGGTCGGCCCGAACCGCTACGTCATCAATGCCGGCGACATGGACGCCGACATCGCCGGCAGCAACGGCCTGGCGCGGCTGAAGACCGTGCCCGGCGCCAGCTACACCGCCACCGACGGGCTGGGCCTGGACGTCTCCGCCACCAGCCTGTTCGTGCGCGGGTTCCGCATGAACGAAATGGGCATCACCTTCGAAGGCGTGCCGTTGAACGACAGCGGCTTCCTGTCGTTGACCGGCACCAGCGTGGTCAACGTCGGCGTGCCGGACGCCATCGGCACCATCACGGTCAGCCCCGGCGCGGCACCGGTGAGCGTGTTCTCCAGCAGTGCCAACGGCGGCGCGCTGGAGTACCGCCTGGGCGAGCCGAAGGACACACCCGGCCTGCGCCTCAAGCAGGGCGTGGGCAGCGACGCGACCCGGGTCACCACGGTCTCGGCGCAGAGCGGACAGCTCGGCGCCAACGGTCCGAAGCTGCAGGTCGACCTGCAACGGCTGGGCGCGGACAAATACCAGGGCGGCGGCACCCAGCGCTTCCTGCGCGGCGACCTGAAGGCGACGCAGGACGTGACCTGGGGCACGTTCACCGTGTTCCTGTCGGCCAGCCACGCGGCGATGTGGGGCTACAACAACCTGTCCTTCGACATGCTCGGCAAGCTGGGCTGGCGCGCCGACAGTCTCTATCCCGACTACGCCAGGGCCTACGCCATCGCCCTGCCGCAGAACGTCGCCGCCTCCTGCGGCGCCTACCGCTGCGGCACGCTGGCCGGACTGTTGCCGTACGACACCGGCCAGGTCACCGACGATCGCATCGCCTCGCTCGCGCACGACTTCCGCATCTCCGACACGCTCAGCGGACATGTGCAGGTCTACAGCGCGCGCAGCCGCACCCACGCCACGCTGAGCGATCCGACCACGCCCTCGCCCGACGCTGCGCCGTTCTCCGAGCAGGTGCAGGCGCCGCACCTGCGGCGCACCGGCGGCCTGCTCAGCCTGACCTATGTGCATGGCCGGCACACGCTCAGCGCCGGCCTCTGGCAGGAGCACAGCAGCGCCGACGCGGCGACGTCCTGGTACACCGAACCGCTGCTGGGGCAGGGCCGGCCGCTGCGCACCACCGGGCCGTGGGATGTGTACGGCCCGGCGTTCAAGACCGACAACGTCTCGCAGTGGACCACCCGCGCGCGCCAGGTGTACCTGCACGACGATGTCGCGCTGAGCGACACGCTGGTGCTGGGCCTGGGGGCCAAGGCGGTGGACTTCCGCACCAGCGGCGGCGGTGTCGGCGATGCGCCGGACCGGCCGGCGGCCGGCACGCTGCGCGCCAAGCGCTCGTTCCTGCCGCACCTGTCGCTGTTCTGGAGCCCGACCGCGCAGACCGATGGCTTCATCGACCTGGGCAGCGCGATGAACGGCTTCCGCGTCGCCCAGCGCGGCAACATCGGCTATACCGCCTCGGCCTGGACCGTGCCCGACCAGGCCAGCTTCGACCGCCTCGCCCGCCACCTGCAGCCGGAACAGGACTGGAACCTCACCCTCGGCGGCACCCATCGCTTCGACCGCGCCACCGTCACCGCGGACGTGTTCTACGGCGACATCCGCCATCGCCTGCTGTCGGCCGCGGTCGGCACCCAGTTCGCGCAGGTCAACACCGTGCAGGTGATGCCGAAGATGCACACCTTCGGCGCCGACCTCGGCGTGACCGTCGACCTCACCCCGCACCTGCAGTTCTACCAAGGCGTGGCGCTGGCGCGCTCGGTCTACGACCGCGACGTCGTCGTCGACGGCAACGTCTATCCGATCCAGGGCAAGGCGCAGCCAGGCTATCCGCAACTGTCGCTGGTCAGCGACCTGTCGGCGCATGTGCGCCACTGGCGCTTCGGCGCCACCAGCACCGAATACCTGCATCAGCCTTTCACCTACGAGAACGACCTGCGCGTGCCGGCGTTCTGGCAGGTCAATGCGTACACGGCGTACACGCTGGGGCCCGACAGCCCGCTACCCGGCCTGGAACTGCGCCTTGACGTCAGCAACCTGCTCGATCGTCACAACATCGGTACCGCCAACATCGCGGGCTCGGCCTTTGCCGGCGACTACCAGACGCTGCAGCGCAGCGCGCCGCGGCAGGTGTTGTTCAGTACCTCGCTGGCGTTCTGAGCGGGCGGCGCGCATGCATGGGGCAGACACGGCATTCACGGCGGTGCCACGCCGGCGCGACTAGAAGTTTCCGCACCGGTCCGCCGACGCATGCCGCGTAAGTCGGCCCTCGCCGCCCACTGCGACATGCGCCCCACGACTACAGCGACTTATGGACAGGACTTCGGCATGAGCGACGACACCCGCAATACCGGTTCGCCCGATCGCGACCGCATCAACCTCCACGAAGACGACGACGTGCGCGACTGGACGCAGGCGCTGGGCGTCTCCGCCGACGAGCTGCGCGCCGCGGTGCAGGCGGTGGGCAGCAGCGCCGCGGCGGTCCGCGCGCACCTGCGCACGTGACGCGGGCCGGGCCCGCGCCATGAGCCTCGCCGACTACCGCCGCAAGCGCCGCTTCGACAAGACCCGCGAACCGGAGCCGGGCAAGCCGGTGCCGGCGGGGGGGGGG
>NZ_AQOK01000018.1:0-8051 GCF_000364645.1 Xanthomonas sp. SHU 308
ATTTCATCAATGTCCCCCTAATCGGTCGGCGCCCCTGGCCGTGCCATGGCGTAAATGCTAGCCGATTGCCGCGAGCAAGGCAGCAGCTGACACAAAGCCACGCCGTATGGAGCATCCAACATCCGCGCAGCCAGCGGGCAGCGTGGATCGACGCACCAAGACACGTCGGTGAAAGCCAATCAAGCAGCACTCCCGCAGCGAGCGTTTGGAACGCGAACACATCCTCCGCTCAATCGTGGTTCATCGGCCGACTTCCGATTTTGATTGCAACCCCGCAACTGCTTTTTCACGCTACACATTCAGAGCAGATGGAGCAGAAGTTCTTTCTGTACCAGGACATGGTCACGGCACTACGCGCGTTTCCGCTTGAACAGCGTCGTCAACGCGAAGCCTTCGGGACGGCCGCGAAGCGGAACAGACATCGCCTTGATAAGCAAGCGTGCTCCACAAGGTGAGCCACGGCTCCCGAGCCGTGAACGGATGAAGGCACCAACTTCAGCCGTGCCAACATCGCCGGAACATCCCGGGCTGAGCGATACGCGTGCTGCAGCTTGGACCAGCGCTGACTTTCAAGGCTGAGCACAGGGACTCCCTCATTACGCACTCAAACCCGATTTGTAGCCTTTCGCGAAGCGACACGAGGCTGGGCACGCTCCATCTACAATGCAATAGCTTGCACAGCAAGGCGATCGACGAGACACAGCACGCCCAGGAGATCGGCTTTCTTGCATCAGCTCGGAAGCCACCGCTTCTGGGCATCGCCGCTTCCGAACGCATGCATCGCCCCCCACTCACTCAAGTTCTTCGGATCGCTGCCGATCTGTGGCTCTGACTCAAAAGGAGAAGTACATGCGTCAGAGACTAGCCGCTTACGTATTGCTACCCGCGCTCGCCGGGTGCGCGACAGCGCCGATGACGATGGCAGCGGATCCCCCGCCCGAGGCGCCGGCGGCGACGATCGTCAACGAGTTGGTCCGCGCGCGCGGCGGCAATCAATCGATCACCATCTACCTTGCTGGCGGGGAGGATTGCAAAACCGTTCCGCCAGGGAGGAATCCGATTTATCGTGCTCTTTACCGGATGACAGACGACACGGAAGGCGCAGAAAAGACCAGGAAGGTCTCAGCGCTACAACCCACACGCTTCTATTACCAAGAGTATGCATCGGGTGGACGCAAGTGCGAGATCGTCGCGGACACGGTTCTGCTGCCCGGCCGCACTTACAAGCTAAGGGGCGGATTCACCTACAAAGACGGCCCGATTCCGATGCTCACCGGCGTGCGTTCATGCCGATTCGAACTGGTCGATGCGGCCACCGGGCAGCCGGTAATGTTGCTGCCCCGACAGTCGGGCGCAATATGCGAGGGGCAACTTGGGGACATCTCCAAGAAGCTGCAAGCATTGTTCTGATCGGTCAATTGCAAGCCGCTTATCCGGGGGAATCCCGCAGTCTCAGATCCAGGCAAACAACCAGCCTTCCTCATGTACAAAGGATTTTCATGATCCGCTGCCGCACTGCGCGATACCTCGCGACGTTCTCCGCATGCATCTTTTTTTCGCCACATGCATTCGCTACAAAGCCAGGACCGATCGATTGCGGCAAGGCTCAGTCGATCCAGCCTGGCTGGACAGCCGAACAGGTCACCAGGAATCTCGGGAAGCCTTACATTCTCACGCTTTCTCGTGAGAACATGCGATATGGGTGGAGAAATGCCGATGGCACCGACAAGATCGACGTGACGTTCGGTCTCGCCAATCCAAAGATCGAACAACGTATTGCTATCGACGTCAGAGGGACCTGTGGCGGCAAGAAGATCGAAGCCAACCCTCGCACTGACATCAACCGAAACAATATCGAAATACCAGGAGTCCCGAGACGCATCGAGTTCGATGGAAATCCATTCTATTTGGCGTATTTCGCCGAATCGCATGAGGACTCAGTGCGTCATGTGGAATATGTCCCGCGAGGTCAAAACCTGAAAGGCTGGCGCAGCATGATTGCTGTTTTCCAGCATACGGATGACAGCACTCCGGAGACGCACCTGGAACTGCTCCGCCAGCGTGCCGAAATCAGCGGAAATCCGCATTTCAGGCAGGTCTATATTTCTCCGCAGAAGGATGAGGCCATAGCGGCGATTCCACAGATGTTCGACAACGCCCTGGAGTACCAGGTCACGCGCTGGCGGACGACACCCAAGGGCACGCTCGCCACGGTGTACTTCAGCCGCCACTATCCGGATGACAAGGGCAAGTTCGACCGAGATGCCTATGTCGCCCAGGAAGAATCTCGCATCCCTGGGTACCTTGATGCGCTGAAGTCCCTGCCTCCAATTTTGCCACCGGAGATAGGCAGATCGGGAGAAATCACTCTGACCGTCGACGGCACCGAGAGCAGCGAGGTGTTGGTCCCCACGTCATTGTCTACCGATCAGACGCCTCAACAATGAAGCGCTGTCCGACGTTGCTGCTCACCGGTCCTTGCTTCCATTCCCAGCAACAATGAGCCGCCCCGGAAAGTTGGGAGGCTGTTTCGTTTGAGTCACGCCGCGTTGGCGCACCTGGCTTGTTGCGGGTAGTAAGCCTGTTCGGCTTCCGCTGGCGGGATGCTCCCGGTCGCCTCAGCAGCCGCTGGTGGTGGTGGTATCGAGGCTGACGCCGGCGAATGCCACGTTTGGTCCGGCACGCTGAAGATCAAAAGGTAGCAGCCTCAGTGTCTCGAACTGGCAGGCGTCATCGCGCGGCACTGTGCGAGCAACGCCTCACCGGCGGGGCTCTCCCTCGTCATGGGTCGGTCGCCGAAGGCCTGGAGCACCTCGGTCCGCACGCGTTCGGCGCTCTCGGATGAATCGACAAGATGCGGGTCGTCCGACGCCACACCGAAGCCGGGCAGCGCCGAAGGCTCCAGATGCCCGACTGCTACCAGTTGCCCGCACAACCCGTAGTGGTAGGCGGCGTACTCGCTCCCAGCCAGCGACACGTCGCCAGCAGCGAACATGCCCACGTGGAAGCCCTCATGCGCCACCAGATCGGCGACGTTGGCCAGCGTCGCCTCTTCGCTCTGCAGCACCGGGGCGACGAGGACGAGCTTCGGCCCTCTGCCCACCCTGTAGAACGTCGCCTGGTAGCCCACCCGACTGGGCACGACGAGCAACGTGATGGGGATGTTCTGCACATGCGCCTGGGCGCTGACGAACGCGAGTGCCTCGGAGGCGACGCGGCAGATCCGCTCAGGCGTGCGCTCCAGTCCCTTGGCAAAGGCCACCTTGATGCGGCGATCGCTGCAGACGATGCGTTTTTCGAAGTACACGGTCTGCGTACGCCCTTGCGTCGCGACCTGAGAACGTGTCAGGAACAAGCCCATCCCATTGATGACACTGTGCTTGTTCATACCCTCGACGGAGAGGCGTGGTGCATCCGCCGCCAGCGCTTGCGTGCAGATGAGTGCCATCCAGATGCATTGGAAGGCCAGCAGATGCACCAAACTGCGCCTGCGCACGTTGTGCTGCAACCTCATGAACGAGTCAACCCGCATCGAACGCCGTTCCCTGAGGTGCGTGGTCTGGAGGCCGTTGGTGCCCAGCACCCTGTGGCCCGGGTGATCCAGCGGGAAGAAAGAGTATAGGCAACCTGTCGATCCGGCAGAGCATCTACATCAGGTCCGAGTAATCACCGATCTGATTGCAGATCTCCACAGGTGACTCGGCCAACTCCACCAACCGGCGCTTGCGGGCCGCTGCGTCGCTCTCCGGCGACACGATGCGATACAGCAGATACAGGCGCCCCTGCACCTGCCAAAGACCAAACGTAGAGAGCTCGGAGAACTGGTACGCCGTGCCATCCAGCCGATGTGCAGTGAAGTTGCACTCGGCGTAGCTGCCCGGCCCACAACTGGCATCGAGCGATCGCAAGCCGCCTGTTCCTCGCAGGTCGAAATGATAGGTCACCCCCATCTCGTTCCCTGTGATCGTTGGCGTGATCTGCTGCGCGGGCAGCGATCCGCCACCATCCCAATCGCGGGCTTGAGTACAGACAGCATCTCTAGCGCCTGCGGCCACGACTTCACTGACAGAGACGTTGGCGCATCCGGCCAAGGGGAATGCGATCAGTCCCAACAACCACCTCACTCTCGCCACTTTGCCCAACGTATTCGCTCCCCCATCATCGCCAGCCTGCCATGGGCCATCGTCAGGCGCTCCCCTATTTTGCCTTCCTCGTGAAGGCGATCAACAGTTCCGATCCGGCTTCCTCCAAGGCACCGAGATTACCCTCGAAGCGGACGGACACCCGGTATCGGCCGGGCGCCGTATCCCGTATAAAAGCCATGTCCAATTCGCGGTAGGTGACATTCGGAGCAATCAACCCCGCGGCTTCCATCGTTGTGACGTCCGCATCTGCCGCGAAGATACGTGGCACATGCCCATCGCGATCCAAGGCCACGACTCGATATTCGGTACGCCCTATTTCTTCGCTCCGCTGCAATACCACCGGCTGCTCGCCCGCCTCTGTCAATCGATAGAGGTGCAACTGAGCGGTCACGCCGGCATCGCGTAGGCGATCGACCTTAGCCGCTGCCGCCTCCCCATCTGCAGCAGCGACCCGCAATCCGATGAAAATCGGCGGTTCAGGGTCATCCTCCTGGGGAGGAACAGCGAAATCGAGCGTGATGGCGTCAGACAGGAGTTGCGGACTGAGCTTCCTGACCAGCGGCACGGTCGTCCTCGCTGCAGGTGGCTCCTTGCCATGTGGCGCTCGGCTAGCTGCCACTGATTGAGCCGATTCGGGCTGGCATCCTGTCAGTTGCAGCGTCGCGGCGATGAAGACCATGCAAAGCGCTTGCTTTGATTTCGCCATGAAATCACCTCAATGTTTATTCCATAGAAGCGCCGAATTTCATTCTCACGCTAGCGCGTAGGGACGCTGCTTGCTTCGGCCGCAAGGAATTGTCAGGGCTGGTCGAGCCCATCTTCTTGATCCATGCACTCTTGATCGAAAGGCACATCCTTCCCGGCGACACTCGGATGAAGCGCAACGTCGCGCCGATAACCGGAACCGTACTTCTGATAGCGAACAAGCAGTCCATTTTGTAGCCGGAATCGATCTTCTGGTCCTGAGAACGCGGGGCATGCGGCGAAGCCGCTTCCTCCATCTTCGCTGCAATAGCGGATATACAACGTGCCCCCGCGTACTTCCCCCTGCAACTGCCCATCATGGCCGTGCGCGTTGGTTCCCTCGCTCCAATCTCCGGTGACGCGATCGCCATGCTGCTGCAGATGCAGGCCCAGGTAATGGCCCAAGTCGCATCTCTTGGCATAACCCCACTCGCCGGAGAATGTGGTGGACTTGCTTGCGTAAGCGGAGCCCGCACACGAGGTCGTCAACCCCATCGCCACAACTCGCGCGACCAGCGACAAGCGCCGCCCGCGTCGGTGCTGCATCAGCATCGGTCACCCCTTGTACATAGCCTGCGGCTCGTAGGCAGGGAAGATAGCAATCGGTCCACGTGCGTTCCACCGACCTCCCGCCAGATATCCACCCGCAGGCCAGCCCGCGCAGGGGCACACCGACTTGACGCATGGCCGCATCGCGCGTTAAAGAGCCGCAGGGAAGACAGGAGCGGCGAAAGGATATGGCGAAAACACGTCCGCTGAAGATGACGTGGCTGGTCTGCGTTGCGATCGCCACGCTGTCCACAGCCGCCTGCTCGGCACAACCACCGGCCGCCGCCCCAAAGGCGGCAGCGCGCAAGGAGCAGCCCGCCGTGGCGGCACAGCAAGTTGCGCCCGACAGCGCTCCGCCGCCGGGCGAGTACATCACCGACAAGGGATGGGGTCGCCTGCTGATCAAGCAGCAAAGCGGGATGTTGACCTTCTCCCTGGAAAGCACCACGGGGGAAGACGTGTGCGAGCTGAATGGCGCGATAGAGGGACACACCGGCATCGCCAAGGGGAACAAGGGCCAATCCACCTGCCAGGTGAAGTTCGCCAGTACGCCGCAGGGCATTGACGTAGCGGCTGCCACGCCCGCCGAATGCAAGACGTTCTGCGGCTACAACGGGGATTTCGAGGCGCCCTACCTGCAGGTCAAGGATGGCTGTGGCCGGGACGCGCTGGACCGCACACGGACGACCTTCAAGCGTCTCTATGATGCGAAAGACTACAAGGCGGCGCTCGCTACCTTGTCGCCAGTCGTGCCGAGTTGCCTGCCGACGCTGGAGTGGGAAGACGAAGGCGCCATTCGTAACGATCTGGCCATCACCCAGTACAAAAATGGCTTGTATGCGCAGTGCCTTTCCACACTCGACACCTATGCGGAGGACGCCGCCAAGGACGACGACGCGGCCGTGGAAGGATGGACGCCAATGCTGGCGGACCGCTACCTGGCCATCGTGCGCGCAGCGAGAACCAACATCGGTTTGTGCCGCAGAGGCTCGAAGAAGAAGTGAGCCTCAGGGGATGGAGGAGTGCGCTGGCGTAACGACTACGTCAATCCATCTCATCCTTCTTGCGGGGCGCGATGATGGAAGAGTTGGCGCTGCCTGACGTTTCGATGCCGAACGAAGGCAGCGCATTGCACGTCTATCAAACCATTTGATGGGGCTTCGCTTGCACCTGATCCGGCTGCTCGATGTCCTTGGGCTGGCGCTGCGTCTCGGACAAGGACTGCAATTGGGCCAGCGATTGATCCACAGACCTACTCAGCGCATCCTCGGTACGCATGTGTGCACGCAAATGCGCAGGGTCGTTCAGTGCGCCCTGGACGACAAACAGGTTCTCGCCCGCTCGCACATTGCGTGAATTCTCGCTCAGCACCACATGATCGATCCGCGACAGGCCGTTCTCTTTCGCCAGGCAGGCAGCGCTGGCCGCAAGCTTTGCACTATTGGCGTCATAGTCTCTGCCCAAGCCTTGTTCGAGAACGCGGACAGCCTGTTCTGCCTGCCGGTGTAATGGATCAGGCGCAGCGCCACCATGCCTCTCTAGGTAGCTAGGGGCGTCTCGCTCCTGGCGATTCAATTCCGGCGGGAACACGCGTGGCGCGATCTGCTGAAGCGTTGCGGGATCGAGGTCGCCCGTGGGGGGAAGGCCTCGTGCCTGCTGGTAGTTGATGACGGCCGGCTGCATGGACAGGCGATAGACACCATCCTCTTGCAGAGGTTGCCCGTCCACGCCACGGAAGCCTTCCGCATTCAACACGCGCTGGGCATGCTGCACGACATCCGAGGATTCGCCAATACGGATGGTGCCGTCATCGACAACGGGGCGCGCATCGATTCCACGCGTCTGCCTGGTGGCGTCGATGGGAAGGCGCCCGCTTACCAGGTCTTCCACATAGTTCTCGTACTGCTGGTAATAGCGGCTATCGACTTCCATGTGGACATGCACCGCTTGCGTGGCCTGATTGGACTGAACACCCAATGCCTGCCCGTACTCGACACGATCGCCCGCTTGCACATGCAACGGCGACATGTGGCGCACACGCAAGATCACCTCGCCCCCCTCACGATCCAACACATCCACGAGGCCAGACCGCGCATTGGCGACTCCCACAACGCCTGAGACGGGAGATGGGACATCCAGTGCTCTCGAACCTGGTCCGGTGGCAAGCCTGGGATCCTCAAGAATGAAGTCCTTTTTGACCAATACCTGATCCGGGCGCAGGCCAAAATCCCTGCCGCCACGTGCAACCTCGATCTCCTGAATCTCACCGCCAATCACACCGAAAGCACGTCCCGGCGGGCCGCCGACCACCGCGCCATTCACCAGGTGAGCGCCGCGATTGCTCTGCGGATGATGCATCACCAAACTATCGAAGTCCTCGACAGCCTCGTTGCGAAAGCCCCGCTGCGCATCCCACTCAAGCTGGATCACGCGATAGTGCGGTAGCTGCGTGTTCTTTTCTTCATCCATGATTCGTTCTCCTTCAGTCTCTGAGATCAATCGCGCGCGTCAGATACCAGCAACCCTTGCTTCGCCTGAAAACATAAGTGTCCATCTCGTACTCCATGCCGAACGCGACCTTGCGTCCATCGTTTTGTTCTATCGAAATGGCTA
>NZ_AQOK01000019.1:0-7713 GCF_000364645.1 Xanthomonas sp. SHU 308
TTCTCCCGCAGCCCGGCGGGCCCCATTGCCCGCCGGGTAACACGTTCCTTCAAGGCCTCACACCACGATCGAGCCGATCCGCTCGACCCAGCGCTTGGCGCCGGCGCCTTCGGCCGCGAACGTGGCCAGCAGGTCGAACACCGCGTCGCTGAAGCCGCCGACATGCAGGATGTCGTCGCGTTCGACCGTCTGGCTGGTGGCCACCGGCTGCAGGTCGATACAGACCATGCGCGCCTGCGGACACCGCGCCTTCAATTCGGCCCAGGCCTGCATGGTCGCGGTCGCACCGCTACGGGTGTCGCGCCAGCTCTCGTTGTCCGACACCAGCACCAGCAGGTCCACCGGCGCACGCTGCGCGTTCAACTGCAGCAGCGGCGCGCTGACGCTGGTCCCGCCACCGCACAACGCGGCCAGTTGCTGCGCCTGCGCGATCACGTCCTGGCGCTGCCGCAAGCGCAGCGACCGCACCTCGGTGTCGAACGGCAACACGGTGGCGCGCGGATTGACCCGCTGCACGCAGGCCGCGATCAGCGCGGCCACATCGACGCAGCGCACGCTGCTGCTGGCGCCGCGGCGGAAGCCGGTCACCGGTGCGGCCATCGACCCGGAGACGTCCACCGCGACCACCACCTTGCCGTCCAGCCGCGGCACCTGCCGCGTCGCGATCTCCATCGCGTCGCGCAGCGCCTCGCCGATCTGCGGCGGCAACTGGCTGGCCGCGGTGCTGGCCACCAGCAACTGGTACGGGAACACCCGAGCGCGCTGGATCTGCGCCGGATCGCGCAAGCGTGCCGCCACCTGCGCCACCATCGCCTTGTCCTCGAACACCCCATGCCGCGCGAAGGTGTTGAGGTTCATGCGCAAGGTCTGCCACGAGGCGTTCCGGGCCAGCGCCGCCCAATGCGCCGCGGTCAGCGGCAGGGCGGTGTAGTACTGGAACGGCAACTCCGGCAACGGCCCCGACGGTGCGCGCTTGAACGCCTCGTACGCCTGCAGCATCGCCGGCAGCGCGTCCTCGCGGTACGGCTTGCCCACGACCCACGCGTACAGCGCCTCGCGCTCGGCATCGGCCGGCTTCGGGTGAACCATGCGGATCACATCGGCCAACGACGGCTGCTGGCCGATCGCCGCCTGCACGATGGTCTGCGCCGACGCCTGCTGCAGCCACTGCCGCACCAGGCGCTTGGGCCGCGACCCCAGCGACTTGCGCCCGAGTTGCCCGCTGCGCACGATCTGCACGAAGTTGCGCAGCAGGCGGCCATTGTCGATCACGCGCGGGAAGGCCCGTGCGAACAGGTCCGGATCGCGGGTGGTCAACGTGGCCAACAGCAATGCCGGCATGTCCTTCATGTGCGCGACCTGGCGTGCGTAGATCGCGGTCTGCGCGACGAAGGCCGGATCGACCTGCGCGCACAGCCCGAGTACTTGCTGCAGTTGCACCTCGGCACCCGCATAGAACGTGCCGTTCAAGCAGCCGGTGGCCGCATACAGCGCCAGCGCCGCCTGCGGCGAACGCGCATAGGCGGCGCCACCGGCGTCGTTGCGCACGGTCGCCGGCGGCAGCAGCGCGCCACGCGATGACGAGAACAGAGAGAGGTTGGCCATGTCAGGCTCCTGGCGGGAACGGCCCGCGTTGGTGATGCCCAGATATCGCAATGGCCGTGCCAACTTTGCCAGGCTCCGTCTATTTCATTGATTGGAAAGAAGAAATCCCTGATCAGGAAGAATTGGCCGCTTGCCCAGTACCGGATATTCCTATAACTTCAGCGACATTCTTATAAGGATGGATATGGACAGACCACAGGTGGTGTTCGGCATGCTCGGCACCCAGCTGGATGCGGGCAGCGGCCCCGGACGCTGGGAGAAGTGGCGCCCGACCGTGGCGCTGGGGATGCACGAGGACTTCCTGCTCAGCCGCCTGGAGCTGCTGACCGACCTGCGCCGCTACCAGAAGCTGGCGCAGTTGGTGAGCGAGGACTTGGGCCAGGTCTCGCCGGGCACACAGGTGCGGCTGCACGACACCTACCTGGCCGATCCCTGGGACTTCGAGGGGGTCTACGCCACCCTGCACGACTTCTTCGCCGGCTACGCGTTCCGCCCGGACGAAGAGGACTACTACCTGCACATCACCACCGGCAGCCACGTCAGCCAGATCTGCGGCTTCCTGCTGACCGAGAGCCGGCACTTCCCCGGGCGCCTGCTGCAGACCTCGCCGCCGCGCAAACAGGGCAGCGGCGAGGCCGGCGCCTACACCGTGATCGACCTGGACCTGTCGCGCTACGACCGCATCGCGCAGCGCTTCCACCAGCAGCAATTGCAGGACCGCGCACTGCTGAAGAGCGGCATCGCCACGCGCAATGCGGCGTTCAACCGCATGATCGAACAGATCGAGACCGTGGCCACCCGCTCCAGGGCGCCGATGCTGCTGATGGGGCCGACCGGCGCCGGCAAGAGCCAGTTGGCCAAGCGCGTGTTCGAACTGAAGAAACTCAAGCACCAGTTGCCGGGGCGTTTCGTCGAGGTCAATTGCGCCACCCTGCGTGGCGACGGCGCCATGAGCGCGCTGTTCGGCCATACCAAGGGCGCCTACACCGGCGCGGTCAGCGACCGCCCGGGGCTGCTGCGCTCGGCCCACCAGGGCCTGCTGTTCCTCGACGAGATCGGCGAACTGGGCCTGGACGAGCAGGCCATGCTGCTGCGGGCGCTGGAGGAGAAGCGCTTCCTGCCGGTCGGCAGCGACCGCGAGGTGGAGAGCGAGTTCCAGCTGATCGCCGGCACCAACCGCGACCTGCACCAGCACGTCGCGCAGGGCCGCTTCCGCGAGGACCTGCTGGCGCGCCTGAACCTGTGGACCTACCACCTGCCCGGCCTGGCCGAACGCCGCGAGGACATCGAGCCGAACCTGGACTTCGAACTGGAGCGCTGGTCGCGCGAGCAGCACCAGCGGGTGACCTTCAATCGCGAGGCGCGCAGCCGCTACCTTGCCTTCGCCACCGGCGCGGAGGCGCGCTGGTCCGGCAACTTCCGCGACCTCAGCGCCTCGGTGATGCGCCTGGCGACGCTGGCCAATGCCGGGCGCATCCAACTCGAACTGGTGGAGGAGGAAATCGCGCGCCTACGCCGGCAATGGCGCGACGGCACCCCGCCCTCGCCGCTGGACGCCCTGCTCGGCGAGGCGGCGGCGCAACTGGATCGCTTCGAGCGCGTGCAACTGGAAGACGTGGTACGGGTCTGCGCGACCGCCAAGTCGCTGTCGCAGGCCGGACGCGAACTGTTCGCCGTGTCCCGCACGCAACGCGCCAGCACCAACGACGCCGACCGCCTGCGCAAGTACCTGGCGCGGTTCGGCCTGGACTGGGAGCAGGTGCGCGAGGGTGGACGCGCCGCGGCGCAGGACTGAGCCAGGCGGGCACGCCTGTGACTTGCGCCTGGTCGCGCGGCGCGGCCGACTGGCCGGCCGGAAGCGGATCAGAAATCAGGTGGACCGGCGTCGCACCGGGCGCCAGCACCCTGCCCTGCGGCGCGCGCCAGGCTCAGCCCGCGCACTTCGCGCACAGCCCGTGCACTTCCAGGGTCTGCGCCTGCGGCTGGAACCCAAGCGCCTTGGCGCGCTGCTCCAGCTGGCTGACCACGTCGCGGTCCTCCAGCTCCACCGCGCTGTGGCAGCGGTCGCAGATCAGGAACGGCACCGAATGCTGGGCGCTGCTCGGGTGATGGCAGGCGACGAAGGCGTTGACCGACTCGAGCTTGTGCACGAAGCCGTTGGCCATCAGGAAGTCCAGCGCGCGGTACACCGTGGGCGGCGCGTCGGCGCCCACGCCCTTGCCTTCGCGCACCCATTCCAGCAGGTCGTAGGCCTTGACCGGGCGCCCGGCCTCGGCGATGAGCCGCAGCACGTTGGCGCGGATCGGGGTCAGGCGCAGACCGCGCTCGCGACTCACCCGCTCCACCACCTTGACGAAGTCGGCAGCGTCGTGGACGTGGTGGTGCGGCTCGGTACAGGCGGTCTTCTTGCTGGACATGGCGGTCTCCCGGGAATCAGCTTCCCGCTGGGATCTTGATGAGCGCGGCGTCGATGCGTTTCAAGGCCTCCTCGCGACCGGCCAGGTACACGGTCTGCGAGATGTCCGGGCTGACCTGGGTGCCGGTGATGGCCACGCGCAGCGGCTGCGCCACCTTGCCCATGCCGATCTCCAGGGCGGCGGCAGTGTCGTGCAGCGCGGCGGCGACGCCATCCAGGCTCCACTGCGGCAGCGCGGCCAACAGTTCGCGAGCCTTGCCCAGCGCCAGTTCGGCGCCCGGCTTGAAATGCTTGGCCACCGCCGCGTCGTCGTAGCGGGTCAGCGGGCGATACCAGACCTCGGCCTTCTCGGCCATTTCCTTCAGCGTCTGCACGCGCTCGCGCAGCGCCACCACAACCTCGGCCGCAGCCGGGCCGGCGGCCGGGTCGATGCCGAGCTTGCGCAACTGGAACTCCAGCTGCGGCGCGATAGTCGCCGGGTCGTCGCTCTTGAGGTAGTGCTGATTGACCCAGCCGAGCTTGGCCATGTCCAGGCGCGCGGCCTTGGAATTGACGTCCTTGACGTCGAACAGGTCGATCAGCTCCTGGCGCCCGAACAGTTCCTGGTCGCCGTGCGACCAGCCCAGCCGCGCCAGGTAGTTGATCAGCGCGTGCGGCAGATAGCCGGCGTCCTTGTACTGCATCACGTCGGCCGCGCCGGTGCGCTTGGACAGCTTGGCGCCCTGCTCGTCCAGGATCATCGGCATGTGCGCGAACTTCGGCACCGGCGCGCCCAGCGCCTGGTAGATGTTGATCTGCCGCGGGGTGTTGTTGATGTGGTCGTCGCCGCGGATCACCTCGGTGATGCCCATGTCCCAGTCGTCCACCACCACCGCGAAGTTGTAGGTGGGGTAGCCGTCGGGACGGAAGATCACCATGTCGTCCAGTTCGCTGTTGGCGATCTCGATGCGGCCCTTGATCAGGTCGTCGAACGCCACCACGCCCTCGGTCGGGTTCTTGAAGCGGATCACCCGGTTGGGATCGTCGCGGTACGGCAGGTTCAGTTCGCGCGCGGCGCCGTTGTAGCGCGGCTTTTCCTGCCGCGCCATCGCCGCTTCGCGCATGGCGTCCAGTTCCTCGCGGGTCTCGTAGGCGTAGTAGGCCTGGCCCTGCGCCAGCAACTGCTCGGCGACCTCGCGATACCGGTCCAGGCGCCGGGTCTGGTAGATCGGGCCTTCGTCATAGTCCAGGCCCAGCCACTCCATCGCCTCCAGGATCGCGTCGATCGCCGCCTGGGTGCTGCGCTCGCGGTCGGTGTCCTCGATCCGCAGCACGAATTCGCCGCCGCGGTGGCGCGCCTCCAGCCAGCAGTACAGCGCGGTGCGCGCGCCGCCGATGTGCAGATAACCGGTGGGACTGGGGGCAAAACGGGTGCGGCAGGCCATGGAACGCTCGAAACGACGGGAATCGGGCGATTTTACCTTGCCGGGGCGGCGCCTGCTGGCGCCGCGGGATTGGGGATTGGTGATTCGGGATTGGTAAAGCAGCGTCTCGCCCCGGGAACAGGGCATCGCGCGCCGAGGCGCGGCACGTTGCGGGAAACGCTCCTATGCGAAGCGACTCAGCTCCGCGCGCAGCACGGCTGGCGCCAATTGCCCGCGCCAATCGCGGTCGTTGGCCACTTGTGCGTTGGCGCGGCTGGCCTCGAACGCGGCGAAGTCCAACTCGGCGATCGCCCAGACCTGCTCGCCATGGGTCTGCGCGACGATGCCGTCGGCCGGGAAGCCGGCGTCCATCGGCGCGTACAGCGTGGCCTCGCCGGTGTTCACGTCCAGCGCCGGGCTCCACTCGGCGACGCCGGCGGTCACCGACTGGGCCACGAAGATGCGGTTCTCCAGCGCCCGCGCCAGGCAACCCACGCGCACGCGGGTGGCGCCGGCCTCGGTGTCGGTGCAACTGGGCACCACCAGCAGCCGCGCCCCGGCCTCGTACTGTGCGCGAACCGGCAGCGGGAACTCGCTGTCGTAGCAGACCGCCACGCCGGCGCGCACGCCCTCGGCCTCGAACACCTTCAGCGCCTCGCCGCCGTCGATCAGGCCGGTGGCCTTCTCGAAGCCGGTCAGTTGCAGCTTGTCCTGCCAGCCGTGGCCGCCGCCCGGGGTGAACCAGTAGGCGCGGTTGCGGTAGCGCCCCTGGCCCATGTCGAGCAGGAAGCTGCCGGCAACCACGTGCAGGCGATGGCGCCGCGCCAGGTCGGCGAACAGGGCCAGGTACGGCGCATGCAGTGCCTGGATCGCCGCCAGCGAGGCCGGCAGCCGCGCCGACACCTCGGCGCCGAAGGTCGCGGCCAGTTCCAGCGACAGGTACTCCGGCAGCACCGCCAGCTGCGCGCCGGCCTGCGCGGCCTCGCCGAGCAAGGCGGCCTGCTTGTCGGCGAAAGCGGTGAAGTCGGCGGGCGCGCCGATCGGATACTTGGCGACGGCGACTTTCATGCGGCAGGCTCCAGCGCGCGGGTCCAGAAACCCAGGGTATGCGGCGTCTCGCCGCGGTCGACCTCGTTCCACGGCAGATGCATGCGCAAGGCAGCCTGCGGCTGATAGCCGCGCTTGCGCCAGAACACGTCGTTGCCACGGTAGTCCGGCGGTCGCCGCGGGTCGTCGGGCGCCCGCTCCACCGAACAGAACGCGGTCAGGCGGAAGCGACCGAGCGCGCGCGCATGCGCCTCGCGCTCGTCGAAGAAGGCATGGCCGGCGCCGCGCCCGCGATACTGCGGCAACAGCACCGACTCGCCGAAATAGAACACCTCGGCCGGGTCGATGCCACTGCCGGCGAAGGCCGCGGCGAACGCCTCGGTGTCGTCGCCCAGCGGCAGCCCGGTGGAGGCCCCGACCACCTGCTCGCCGTCGCGCGCCAGCACGAACACGCTGTCGGGCGACGCCGCATAGGCGGCCAGGTACTCGCGTTCGTAGCCGAGGTCGCCGTCGTAGAGGTAGGGCCAGTCGCGGAATACCACGATGCGCAGCTGCGCGACCGCGTCCAGGAACGGCACGATCCCGGCGCCGCGCAGGCGCTGAATGGAGAGCGGAGAGTGCATCCGTGCACTCTACCGCAAGCGTTTCCCTGGCGCTGCCTGCCTGGCGATGCCCTTGCATGTGCCTCCTTGCCGCGTCCTTGCGCGGGCGTCCTGCCCGTCCTGTGGCGCACGCGCTTCCTTGACCTGCTTGCGGCGCCTTGGCGTGTGCGCCCTTGCCGCCTCCCTGCGTGAGCGTCCTGCCCGTCCTGTGACGCAAGCGCCTCCTTGCGCTAGCTGCCTGGGCGATGCGCTTGCGTGCGCCCTTGCAGCGTCCCTGCGTGGGCGTCCCTGCCCGTCCTGTGACCCGTGGCGGCATCCGTCCCGCCACCGTCGGTGTTTCTGCCATCAATGGCCGATGACCATCCGACCGATCCGCCCGCCGTGGCAGCGATCGATGCGGCTGCCCTGCCTCAGCGCCACCAGCGGCACAGCAGCGCGGCCTGTGCCGGCAGCACCAGCAAGCGCGCGCGGCCTTCCGCTTCCCAGGTCACGAACCCCGGCGCAGGCGTGTCCCCGCACCGCTCCACGTCCATCGCCCAGGCCGGATCGCGGCGCACCGCGCGCCAGGGGCAGTAGCGCCACGGCGCGGCATCGCCCGGCAAGGCCGCACGCGCCTGCAGCGCGCCGGCCAGGAACGCCA
>NZ_AQOK01000020.1:0-3717 GCF_000364645.1 Xanthomonas sp. SHU 308
TGCGTGGATCGCCTTCGACGACGAAGACGTACTGCCCTGGTTCGGCCTGACGACCGCGTTCGCTGAGCAGCACATGATCGACCCGGGTAAGGCCGCTGCGTGTGGCGAGCTCGGTCAGGCTGGCCTTCATGCATGCGCTCGCCGTGTCGGACCCGCGGCCCAGTTGCCGGTCAAGTGCGTCCACGCCGTTGCAGCAGTCCTGATACAGCGAACTGTGCATGGCACCAGGTGTTGCCGACGTCGGTGCCTGGCCTTGTCGGCGATCTGGCGATGGTTCTTGCGCTGCAGGTGCGGATTGGGCGGGTTGGCCTGGTGCCTGCTGGCGGGTCTGGTACTCGGCCCTGGTATACGGCGGCGGTTGCGGAGGCCAATTTTCCGGACGGTCGAATTCCGTGGTCGGCGCTAGATGCTGGCTCACCGCGAACGCATTCAACTGTCGCCGCGTCTCCGTATCGGCGCGTCCGGTCTCCTGTAGCCCATTGGCCTTCTGGAACGCACGGACGCCGGTTTCGATGTGCTCGTCGTAAAGGCGGTCGCCGCTCCAGTTCGGAGGCGCATTCTGGATGTAGCCCAGGCCCTGCAACTGCCGGCGCAGCTCATAGACGGGCTCCCCCTTCTCGCCTCGGCGGAGCTCCCCGTCCTTCAATGGCCCGTATAGGTCCGTCATGGTCTGGCGCTTGAATTGCGGCTGTGCCTGCAAGGTATCGGCGCGCAGTTCGGCCAGCATGGCGGCATCGACGCGGCCGGTTGGCTCTGCCACGCCTTTGCTGCGTTCGTACTGCTTGACCGCATGTTCGGTCCCGGCGCCGAAATCACCATCGGGCGAGATGGTCTTGCCCTTGCCGTCGGTCATCCCCAACGCCGCCAGATACTGCTGTGCTTCGAAGACGGTTTGATTCGCATCGCCCTTGCCGACAGACACCGGCGGATTGGATGCAGCCGGCGCTTGCGCGGGCGCCACGCCTTCGCGTTGGGCGCGCTCTACCAGCGCAGGTACCGAAGCTTCCCAAGTGCGCGCATAACCGGCGATGGTTTGCACGCTTGCCGCATCACGGGGATTGATGATCGCGCGTGCGCCGGCATAGTCCTGTTTGTCGGCGTTGATATGGGCGGCCAGGGTCTGTCCCGGCACGAAGTCGCCATCGCGCATGCCGGCGACGAGGATCTTCGTCGCAATGGCGGCTTCCGCAGCCCGGCTTGGCGATTGCACGAGTTCTCGGCCTAGCCCGGCCTTCTCGCCAAGCTTTTCGTACAACTCGACATGGGTGAGATGCGCATAACCGCGGCCGTAATAGGCTTCGCCACCGTGATAGGACAGCGTCACGGCCTGCTTTCGCCCCCAGTCCTCTTCAGGTGCCTGGAAGTCCCTGGATTCGTGCTGTGCGGTTGCCAGCACATATGCGATCTGCCGGGTGTCGGTGACACCGTGATCCAGGCAGCTGCGGACGATCAGGTCGACCGACTGTTCGCGTGTCAGCCCGAATCCTGCGTTCTGCTTGCCGTATCCGTCGCTCATGGGAAGTCCTTGTCTCTCTGGGGCGTGCGAGGGCTGCGCCGTACTGGCTGGCTACTCGCAGAAATCCAGGGTCTTGCTGGAATGCCGCGTCGGTGTCGTTCCGTGCAGTGCAAGCGTCACCATGGTGCGTTTGCATTGTCCTTCTTCGGACCACAGGTGCAGGGTCGTGCCGCTGATGCCCGAGAGTGCGAGGCCGCGTGTCGCCTGTGCGAGCTTCTCGCTCTTCACAAAGCGCTTGGCCTTTGGATCGAATAGATAATAGGTATAGGCGGGCGCGCCGAGGCGGCCGGAAAAGTCGGTCCACAACAGCAGATCGTCGTAGCCGTCGCCATTGATGTCCGAGACGATCACGGTATAGCGCAGGCCCTTGCTCTCTTCGCCCTGTTGGGCGATGGTGCCGCGGTAGGCGGCGACATAGTCCTGTTGATCCGCTGTCTTGTTCAAAAAGACCAGCGACGGGACAGGGATGGACTGTTTACCTGTTTGACGCTGCACCACGACCGTCGCGGGCGCGCAGCGCAGGAGTAGCCCGCCGGTGTCGCGACAATGCGCGTCTGCGACCTGCAGGCTTAGATCTCCAAGGGAAAACGCGACCTGTCCCGCCGCATCCGGCAGCCCAGTCGCAGTGAACACCTTCGCCACCGAGCCTGCATCGGGCGACGGCGTGATCGGCCTGGCGGCACTGATCGACGCGACGAACTGCGGATCGTTCAGTTGGCGCAGTCGGCCGATCGTCGTGGCCAGTCTGCATTGCTTGGCATCCAGGCGCATCGCTGGGCTTGCCTGCTCTGGCAGTTTGCAGCGGTTCTGGTAGATCTGCGCGATCCACTGGCGCTGTGCGGCTTGCAACGTCGATCGCTCTTTCGCGGAGAGCAGGGCCGCCATGCGGGCGCGGTAGACCCTGTTCAACTCGCCGTCCTGGTAGGCGAACTCCTCGTCCACGCAGCGTTCCCGCGCCTCCTGCTGCATCGCCTTGGAGAGACACTGCGAATATGTCGGACGCAGCGCGTCCTTCTGCAACGCCAACAACTCCGCGCCCGACGGCAAGGACGGAGCCGCCGCGACTGCGCCACTTAGCACCATCGCGGACAGGGCCCCGAGGCACCGGGTGCCGAGCCAGCGCGCGTGCGCCCATTTGAACGATGAGACAAGGCCAGGGTGCGGCAGTTGTGGCGACGTGCTCCGCTTACGAATCCGATCCCGTTGTTCCATGCCTGCCATCTCCGGCCTCCATGCAACGCCTTTGAAAGACCTCAACCGTGCGCTGCTGCCGGGGACAATCGCCCGCTCGGCACCGCAACACGCTGCCGCGTATCGTCCGACGGCTTGCCTGTCGCTGCCCTCAACGCCCGCCGCGCGTATAGCCTTCCAGTTCGTCGGCGCGGGAGCTGATCCGGCGCAGGGTGGCTTCGGCGCTTTGCAGGCCCGCCTCCTGGCCGCGTGCGCCGAGCGCCCGGTCCAGGTTGGCGGCCTGTTCGTTGGACTGCTGCCAGGTGGACTGCGCGTCCATCAGGCGGGACCGGTCGGTACCACTGATGCGGTAGCGCAGCTTGTCGTAGGCGCGGTCCAGGCGCTCCTGCTGCACGCGCTGTTCGCGCTGGATGCAGCGGCGGCTCTCGTCCAGGCCCTGCGCCTGCTTGCGGCAGTCGTGGTAGGTGGCGGACAGGCCATCGCGCGGTGCAGCGGCTTCGGTGCCGGCCGGCGGCATCTGCTGCAGTTGCTGCTGCATCTGCTGGATCTGCTGGGCCTGCTGCTGCAGCAGGCGCTGCTGTTGCTGCAGTTGCGCATCGCGCGGGTCGGTCTGCTGCGCGGCGGCATTGCCGCACACGCCGGCGACCATCGCGGCGATCAGCCAGGCGCGCAGCCGGCGCTGGTGCTGGGTTCCCTGGTGCTGGTGCATCGTCCTTCTCCTTCGATCGGCAGCCGATCCTGCCGCGCGCCGCATCGCCGGTGCGCGGTCGAGGTGGGGCCAAGCATACGGGAAGGCGGTGATGGCTTCATGGCACGGCGATGCGGGCGCTCAGCGGGGAGACACCGCGCTCGTCGAAGGCTTCGACGGCGAACACGTAGTCCTGGTCGCGGTTCAGCGCCCGGATCTCCAGGTCGGTGCCGCGGTCGGCGAACACCTGGTAGGTGAGGTTGAGGCGGTCGGCACGCAGGCCCCAGCGCACGTTGTAGCCGACGGCGCCGGGCACCGCCTG
>NZ_AQOK01000021.1:0-12366 GCF_000364645.1 Xanthomonas sp. SHU 308
AAGCCCGCATGGCCGCCTGAAGTGCTGGCCAGCGTGGGCGGCGCCCCCTTACATGGCAGCGCGCTGGACGCTTAGAAAACAGGGGTCAGAGTGCATTTTTCTTGTATGCAAGGCCATTTAAAGTTAGCTCTGACCCCAGTTCTGGAGTAGACATGCTGGGTACAACAATCCACACAAGACGAATGCGTGTCGTGGTTCCGCCTACTTCATGCACTAGTCTAGTGATGGACGCGCGATGCGGCGTCCGCCTTGGGCAAGTCCTCATGATCGCGAACTGTGGCATGCTCGGCTCCTGGCGGCAGTACTGGGGAGCGCGGTCCATGCTTCACCCCTTCCTTGGCACCAGCGCCTAACGATGATGCAACCCGAAGCCGTCGCGCGGTGCGGTTCAATTCAGTTGGCAGGCCCCGAGAACATGTCTATGCAGCCGGCGAAGATTTCCGTACTCGCTCTGCTGGTTCTTGAAGCAAGTCTGGTCATTTCTACGGTGGCGGCCTTCCTTCTGCGCGATGTCCCTGTGGTGCCTGTTGCGTTCGCCGTGCTTGGCGTTGGCTCGTTCCTGGCGCTTCTGATCTCTGTTCCGGCAGCGTGGTACTCCGTGGCCACGGATCGCTCAGCGCGCTCGGCGCCTTACCTGTCGGCCGTCGCCGTCGGTAGTCTCCTGATTACCTGTTTCATCGTGCTGCCGTTTCTGGGTGGCGGCGTGTAGCAGTGCGCACACCAAGCCCGGAGGCTTGGGGCCTGACGACCGGTCTTGGTGACACCCAGAGACCAGCGACGCCAGCAAGATCCAAGACAGAGATCTATGGCATGCTCGCGCCCGTGCGGCAGTGCTGGGGAAGCGCAGTCGATGCGTCACCACCTCCTGGCACCACCGCCTAACTATTCATTCAAGCGGCCCGGCTTCGCGGTGTCGCCCCAATCCAGGTGTCAGGACGCATGACCAAGCAGTTCCGACTCTCGCAAGATCAGATCAAGCCAATGGCCGAAGGCTACGGCGGCTGTATTGCCACCGACAGGATCACCGTCGACGGTGATTCGGTACGCTTCATGTACCGCGAGGCCCCGGACAACGACATCGATAGCGGTTGGCGCTTCATGTCAGGCTCCGAAGACGATGCGTACATGGACAACCCAGCCAACCATGCCGTCTATGACGTCAACACGATCGCCAACTACGACCCGAGCATTATTCCGTTTCTGGACGCCCCGGAAGGCAGCGCATTTGAAAAGCTCCCGGAGTCGGAGCAGTTCATCGCGGTGACAAACTGGACGCCGGAGGATGAGCCCTGACAGTTGATTCAAACCGCCTCCAGATCGCGGCGCGGTTTAACTGTAGTGCTAGTGACAATGGGCAATCCTCCGCTCGTCCACATGGTTGGGCCAGTGTGGCGGGGCGGCGCAAACTCGGAGTCCGATCTCCTGGCGCCTTGGTATCGGCGTAGCCTAGAGGTTGCGGCACAGGATCGGAGGGCACCTGTCTTGGAAATGCCCACTGATCTCTGTTCTACTGGAAGTAAAGCCAGTAAACATGACCCGGCCTGGATGAGGCGCGGAATACGCACACGTGACGACGACAGCTGACGACCTCAAAGCTCAACTCGCCCGCCCGGGTGTCATCCTGGAGATCGGGGGATTCCGGCCGCCCGACGATCCCCTGGCAAGCTGGTTCGGTCGCGTGAACGTCTGCGCGCCGGGCGAGACATGGCCGGAGACGGCGGGACGGCCGATGCATGCGCTGTGTCAGATCAACGTCAGCGAATTGCCGATGCGGCTGGCCCGCCTCGCGGATATCGCACTGCTTACGGTGTTCATCGGTCCCGATACGCTCCCGGTCGATACGCCTAATGGGGAAGGGTGGTGTCTGCGGGCCTACAAGCGGCTCGATGGACTGGTCCCGCTGGCGCCACGGCACACCGATTCGCAGATCAGCGCATTTCCGATGCGGCCGCATGTCTTTCATGACGACTACCCGTGCTGGGAGGATGCGCCGATGGATCTGCCAGCAGATATCGAAGCGCACTACCACGATCTCTTCCGGAACCTGGATGGCTTCAAGCTGGGAGGATGGCCGACGCTGATCCAGGCCGAGATCTTCTGGGCGCCCTTCAAGCGCCATCCCGCATCGCCCGAGTTCGTCTTCCAGATCGACTCCACGGACAAGGGCCGCTGGATGTGGGGCGACGGCGGCGTCGGCTACTTCGGCCGCGGAACAGCACCAGGAAAAGAAAACGAGTGGGCGCTTGCGTGGCAGTGCTATTAGACTCGCCTGCTGGAGATGGAAAAGAGGGCACAGAGTGCGCTTTTGTTGACTGCGACACCCTTGAAAGTTCACTCTGGCACAAGTTCTACCTTTGGCCTTGACTCATCGTGGAGTTGGCGAATTCAAAACTTCTAGGATTCGGTGTCTACCGTGATGGTGGATCGCTCAGCCTTTCCTTTAGAACAGCCGATGGCACTGAATGTGAGTTGACATTCAAAGTCAATTTGGCGCCACCAGCGTACAAGCCCAATGGCTATGTCGGAGCCCTGCTCTATGAGTACACCCTAACCAGCCGTGCAGATCCGATTACCGGCATGACCGGGTGCGGAGAAAAAGTTGAGCACCGATCCATAACGTGGCAGGAGGCCGCAATAATTTTGAAATACTTTCAACCACAACTCTCTGTCATTTCGACTGAGTATTCGTGGGTATATCCTGAAATGGTATGTGCTGCGGACTTGAATGGACTGGCAGAATAAAACGGAAGATCTAATGCGAAAAAACGGGCTCCGAATGACCTTGCCTTGTGCGCGAAACTCCGAAAATTCACTCTTACTGCCTTCAACGCATCCGTCAGCCATAACGAGTAAGAACATGAGCGTTTCTCTTTCGCCAGCGAAAATGTATGGGCACTGGACGCATTGCGATCCCAGAGTCTGCGAGTTCCAGCATGGGACAACAATGATCTACATCGAGTACAGCGAAGAATATCCTATGGGCAGAAGTTTGGAGGATGCTCAGAAGACCATTGATGTCGTCTTTGAAGAAGTCGATTACGCGTTAGCGTACGCTTCTGCTATATCTTCAGGACAGCACCAGGATTTTTGGAAGGCCGCAAACCGCATCAGCCTTAGGCAGAGACCGCTCATAGTCTACAGTGTTCGATATCCTTTAATTAGCGATTTTCCTGTTTATGAGATATCGTGGAACCCGCATTTTGAAGTTGAATATGGACTGGCTTACTCCGATGACTGGGTTGAGGAAGTGGTGCGTGTAGAGGTTCCAGACACTAGTGATTTCATTAAAGTTAGACGTCGAGCCCCTTACCAGTACGAGTATGTACCGTAACTTCCGGTTAAAGCGAGAGCAGTTTCGCCAGTTGGATTAATTATGAGGGGAAAAGTAGCGGGCGCACTTTCTCTGTACTAGGATGTCTGGGAAGTTCTCGTATCCGACGCCCCGAGACCACCATCGGCAAGCCACGCAAAATGCGCGTCAGCTCCTGGAAAGACCATATGAAAAAGCACATCGCCGTACTGCTGCTGATCGTGGGCCTGGTCTGCAGCGCGCCCGCGCTCACCCAATCCTCCAAGTCCCCCTTGCTCGGCAAATGGGTGCTCGATGTCGCGAGCATGCCGGCGCCGCCCGCGCAGCGGCCGAAGAGCGCCTCGCTCACCTACAGTGATGTGGGCAAGGGCAAGTGGCAGACGAATGCCGACATCGTCGGTGGTGATGGGCATGACATCCATGCCGTCGCCATTTATCCGCTAGACGGAACCGCAGCCCCAAGCAAAGGCTACCCGACGGTCGACACCACGGCCGTATGGCTGCCGGCGCCGAACGTGATGGTCGCCGCCTTCTACTTGAAGGGAATGCCACGCACGACGCGCACTTACACCGTCGCCCCTGACGGCAAGACGATGACCGAAACCGTGGTCTGGTTGAACATCAACGGCGAGCCGGCGATCACGATGAACCGCTTCAACCGCGCGGAGCAGCAATGACGTGTTGGTGGCGTTTGCCGTAGCGCTGCGCTGGCGGTTGCGGCACAAGGCCGAGCAACAATCTAGGCCACTACGGCCACTACGGCCACGACGACCACCTCCAGGAAATGCGCAACTAGGACGAGACCGGCGCGGATCCGTCGCACTCAAGTGGGGCGAAGGCCGGGGCTGGCGCCTCTACTGTGCCAAGAACCTGTTGGCGGCCTGCGAGCACTCTGTGGTCACTGAAAAGCCGGTCGTGGTGAATGTCGACTAGGACGGGAGGCGTCGGTCACTTCCACAATCTGACAGTCCTCAGCACGAGCTCGCATCAAGGCTAGACAACATGTCAAACAGTCATCTCTCGACCCGTCATCTCGACGCGCTGAAGGAACTGCTACGGGAACTGAAGGAAGCACAACCGCCACATCCTTGGTGCGAAGTAGCGACTATTGCTGTCGCCGGTTTGCACTCCATCGGATTCGATATGGAATCCGAATATCTGCTTGTTGTTTCAAGCGCCGGCCGGGGAGTAATCGACTGTCATGCCGGGCAGAAGGTGGCACGAGACTATGAGGAGAACTACGAGGGGGAGGAATTCTTGGAGGCCAATGGCATTGGCCCACTTCAGGGAAAGAAAATTCGTACATCTGGCTTGCCGGGTGGAGGCCTACCCCTTGGTACATCCGATGGTTGGCATATTGAACTGGTAACCCTCGACTGGCCCATCAGGGAGATTATTCTCGTAGAGCCCTTTTCATCTCTCTACGGCGCCCGGAACGGAAAGCCGGCGATCTTTCATAAGATCTATGCGACGTACGAGTTGAGAGCTATTGGATTTTCGTACACGGGCAAGACGCTTGTCATTGCCACGTCAAGCGATATCGTGATCTTCTCAAGAGGTGGAAGCTGACATCCCCATTGCCTAGAAAATGAGGATATCGGCACGGATAGCCTCGATCCACCAAACTCGCTGTTGGCATCGATCCATCAACATCTGCCCCCCCATGACCACATTCCAATTCCAACCACGCTGGAAGGAAGAACTCGTCTGCACCGGCCCGGGCGGCGAGTTCGTACTGGATTTCCCGATGGGCGTGCCGACGGTCTACGTGCCCACCGAGCATGCCTGGGCGCAGAGTGCACCTGCGTGGGCGCGCGAGCTGTGGCCGGTGTTCAAGGCCGAGCTGGAAGCCTGGTGCCAGGCGCGCGACGTGCAGTTCTTCCTGGATGGATCGGCCAAGTGCTACGGAGCCACCGCCAAGGCCTAGGTGAACACGCTGACAGCAGGTGGATGCACGTGGCTTGGTATCCTGCCGCGCCATCGCTGCAAGGCCCCCAATGAGCCAGAGTAAAGAGCGCGCTGACACGACGAACGTCCCGCTGTACCACTTGATCGCGCCGGAATCGCACGAGGCCCTCGGTCCGTGGGCGGACGCGTTCCCGGCGTACACCGTCGTGGTCGGCTACTCGAGTCTGGGTCACGTCTTTCTGCACGACCCGGCCAGCCAGGATTACGCGGTGCTGCACCCGTTCAAGGCCGCCGGCAAGTCCTATGGTGCGCACGCCTCCGCCGAGGCATTCGAGGCGGCCATCCTGCGCGATCCGGGCTTCGAGGCGTACGTGTTGCGCGGCGACCACGTGCGGGCGATCGCGGCGCGTCTTGGCCCGTTGAAGCCTGGGCAGATCTACATTCCGCAGCCGTATCCGACGCTTGGCGGAACGGAAGCGCCCGAGACGTACGACAAGGGCGATGTATGGGTGTTCGCGGATCTCGTCGCGCAAAGCGTGGGCTTGTGACGTGAACCCGAGCGATTTCGCAGGGCATGGCTGATGGGGATGCTGCGTGCAAGTCGCCGATCGACACGTGTGTTGTGCGTGCTTGCAGGCGCGCTGCTTGGTGTTGCCGCGCTGTGCGTGGGCGTTGATCCTGCGTCGCCGGTACGGTCGAGCGCGTGTGTGCTGCTTGCGATCGGCGCCGGCGTCCATGTGGTCTCCGCGTTCCTGGGCAGCGACGCCTGGCGGAGTCGCTTGATCGGGCTATGGCCGGGCATCTGAAGGCACGCTTTCGACAACCCGGGCGGCACGGCCTCGCCGCCCGGATCACACGCAACGCGGACGCCGCAGAGGCCGCGCCTCAGTGCTTCGCCGTCTTGCGCCGGTACACGCCATTGAAGCTGACGTTGGCGCCACCGCACTCCAGGTTGTCCGAGGCCACCAGCAGGTCGCCGACCAGCTGTAGGCGAACCTTGCAGTCGTCCTGGCTGAGTTCAAGCCGATTGCCTTCGGGAAAGCCGCGCGCGGTGACAGCGCCAAGGTGCGGCCCACCAGGCGCTTGATCTGGGGTCGGGTTGGCACTAGGCCAGTAGGCATCGCCGTTGGCGGTGATGGTGCCGTCGCCGTTGGCGATCAGTTGCAGTTCGTTGTCGCCGTCGTGCCACTGGCCGACCCAGGCCTGCGGCTTCGGTGCGGCCGTCGCCGGCAGCGGCTGCACGCTGGACGCTGCCACCCAACCGGCGCTGCCGCCGACCTTGTTGGGGTAGAACGCGCAGACGAAGCCGCCCTGGCGCTGCGCCAGGATCACGGTGTCGTCCTTGACCACATAGGCGCGCTGCCGGCACGCGGCCTCGCCCTTGGCCGGGCAACCGTCGTCGTCGTTGAGCAGGTACAGGCGCGGCACTGCGACCTTGGCGAGCGAGAACCCGGCCGTGCTCATGGGGAAGCCGCCGTTGCGGCACATCGCCGTGTCCTCGTCCGGCGCCGCGTAGGCCAGTGCGGGAACCGCCAACAAGGCGAGCAGCCAGGTCTTGTGCATCATAGTCGCTCCAGAGGTGGGGCAATAGTGTGGTGCATGCCGGGTGAACCGGTGGCGAGCGAATCAGCAGGTGAGGACATCATGCTGCCCGCCGGACACCGTCGCTGTGGTGCATGGCGTGGCCTCCCGTAACCCATGCGCGCCAGCCAGCCGCAGCGACGCCGAGGAACACCTCGACCAGTAAGGTGGCTGCCATCAGGCACGCCGCGGGGATACCCTTGCCGCGGTCCAGATTTTGGAATGGCAGTGAAGTACCTGGCGGGCGATGTCTTCGCGATCCCGTCGGATGCGGGAACGTACGCGCTCTGCCAAGTGCTGTGGGCGCCGCAGGGCGACTATCGCAAGGTGGTCGGCTTCTGTGTGCTGGAACAGCAGGCATCGGAACCGACGCTTGGCGCGTCGCCGACCCGGCCGTTGCCGGTGCGCGATGGCGACAAGGACATCCGATTGCTGTTCACCGGCATCCAGAAACTCAGGAGCGGCGAATGGCAGATCGTCGGCCGCGCGCCGCTGCCCCAAGACGCCGGGGAGTTGCTGACCTTCCACACCGCCGGCGCCCTACACGAAGGCGACACCTTCGTGCGGATGCTGTCGGTGGACGAGTACGCGTGCTATCCGTCGATGTCGGTGCTCGGATTCGAGCTGGTGCAGCGGCTGCTGAGCGACAGCCGGTGATCGAGGGCGCCGGCCGTTGACGGCCAGTGCCCGCTCGGCGAGCATCGCATGCAGCCTCGGCGCAGGGGCGAGGCCAACGCCGCACATCACTTCTGTCTGGATCAGGTGACACCATGCCCGCGAGCCTGTTGACCGAGGTCGTCCTGCGCCCGCTGGTCGAGATCGTCCTCTATGGTCTGTGCTATGTCGTCGGTATGCTCGTGGTGCCGACGTTCTCGTTCGGTTACTACAGTGTCGAACCGTGGAGCAGCAAACGGCGCAGCAAATCCGACAAGCGCAGCGCGTACCTGGCCCCACGCGTGGTCTCGGCCGACGCGGCGGCCTTCTGGGGCGGGTTTGCCCTGGTGGGCTTTGGGCTGTTGGGCTATGCGCTGTGGCAGGCAGCGGGGACTTAACCCCGAAGCGGCCACACAGCGCTACGCTTGCTGTCGACTGCAACGGATTGCACCTACCCATGCCTCACTCGGCCACCTGCTTCACCACGCGTTACACGCTGTCGACCCTGCGCGATCAGATCGACGAGCGCCCCGAACTGGTGATGGCGTTGGAGTGCATGATCGAGGTGGAAGAGGAGCACTTCCCGGACCCACCAACCTTCGCGGCGCTGTCGCATCTGGCGCAGTGCTCGGCATGCCAGGCCTGGAGCGCCGCCTGGATGGACGCGCAGTTCCCGGAGCGGGTGGTGTGGCGCAAGCGGATTGCACGCTACTGCTGCAGCAGCATGTTCGCGGCGGTGACCAAGCCGGACAGGGTCGTGCGGATCGGCTTCGAGTTGTTCCGTGGCGAGGATCCGACCTGGTACCTCAATGATGCGATCTGTGTGCAGTTCTGTCCGTGGTGCGGGCAGCGCCTGCCCGATCGTCCGTTCGAGCCGGATCTGGAGCCGGAGCCGGAGCAAACACCGTGAGGCTGTGCCGCAGCTGCGTCGCCATGACGGCGGGAGGGCTGCCGCGACGGTCGATCGCCCTGTGGCGGCTCAACCGGCTTGCGGATCCGTCGCACGACCACGCTGCTTGCCGCGTGGCGATGTCGGCACTTGGCGGTGTGCGATGAAGCAGCGCCTGCTCGCCCTCGCGATCGCGCTGCTGTCCGCCGGTTGGGTGCTGCCGCTGTGGTGCGGTGTCGAGGCGTGGCTGACGTTCTGGCAACGCGGGGGCACAGCGTCGTTGCAAGGTGGTCCTCCCGGCGACTCGTTTCCGTACCTGGCCTTCGCCTCGGCCTGCAGCAAGGTCGCCAGCGTCTGGCTTGCCGTCGCAATCGGCATCTGGACGTATCTGGGCGCGCGTGCCTGTCTACGACAGATGCGATGAGTTGTCATGCGCCCGTGCTGCAATGGGTCCGGCCGGTCGCTGCACCACGGTGTCGGTCCCCGGTGGCAGGGCGCTGCGAGAGATGCCCATGTGCCGCAGACGGCGATGCCGGCCGCCACCGGGTTGCATGACGTGCCGCACCGTTGTCCACCTGGGCGGCCGTGCATGCGTTACCTTCCTGGACCGCCCATCCGCGCCTGCGCGCCATGACGCAGCCACGCCGATGCGCGCGTCCGCCCCCCGATCGTTCGAGAGTCAAGCTGCCGCATGCATCCTGTCATCCATTTCCGCTCCCGCCTGCTCGAGGTGAGCGCCGAGCCGGAGAATCCGATCAATCCGATCCGCGGCAGCTCGCTGCTGGACTGGCTGCGCGTGCGTGTGGGCGACGCCATGGTCCTGTCCGAGCCGGACCCGGAGGACTGGGGCTGGGCCTCCGAAGCCGAATGCCAGGGACGCACCTACCTGGTCGGCGCCTACGCCGAGGAAGAGGTCGATGGCAACCATACCTGGATGCTGCAGATCGAGAAGGAGCGCTCGTTCTGGGAGCGGCTGCTCGGCCGCCATGCGATGCGCGACGACGATCCGTGCTTTGCGCGGCTGCATGCGCTGATCGCGGCCGAACCACGGTTCACCGACGTGGTGGTGGAACGCGAATCCTGACCGCCGGTAGGGCTGCCCGACGCGATGGCAGGGACTGCAGCACACGCGCCATCGCGCTTGGGTATGCTCGGCGGTCCCTCTCCATCCGCGTGCCACCATGCCGATCCGTACCCTGTCGCTGTTCCCGTTGCTGCTGATCGGCACCTCGCCCGAGCTGATGGCGGCGCCCAGGCATTGCCTGCCGTATGGTCCGACTCAGGTCACCCTGTCCGGTATTCTGGCGCCGTCGCCCACCGACGCCGCCGCGCCTGCTGTCCCGCATACGCATACGCATACGCATCCGGACGCCGCTGCCGGTGCGGCAGCGACCCAGGAAGAGGTACTGATCCTGCCGCAGCCGCTGTGCGTGGCGGCGTCGGCGGATGGGCGCCAGCCGCGGCACGAGCAGGTGCGCCAGCTGCGGCTGGCGGTCACCGCGGACCAGGCGGCGCATCTGCGCGAAGAAGGTGTCGGCCAGGTGGTGAGGGTGACCGGAACCCTGGCGCATGCGCCGATCGGGCCGGATGCACCGCCGCTGCGCTTGAGCGTGCTCGGGGTGGACAGCGACTGAAGGATGCCCCGGTGACGCGCTTTCGCTGCGATTTAGCGGCATGTGTCGTGGCCTTGTAGGAGCGGTTTCAGCCGCAACGGGCATTCCCGGTAAAGCCTGTCGCGGCCGAAGCCGCTCTACGTGGTTGGAGTTCCGGTGAGCTTGGATGTCTCCCGTTACCTAGGCATCTGGTTGCTGCGGCCACGCCAGCCGCTGGCGCACGCGGCAGCGCTCGCATTGACGCCGCGCAGCCACTGGCTGAGGATCGCCATGCCGCATCTGGCGGCCCGAGGTGGCAACGATCCATGAAGGGAATGCGCGTTCTGTGTGCGATAAGTCTGTGGCTGAGCGCGTTCGCCGCCATCGCGGGCGAGTCGCCGGCGCACACGGTCCAGACGTTCTATGCCTGGGCGATCGCGCCCAAGCACGCCGATGGCGACGTTGCGCAGGTGCGGCATCTGCTGGGGCGGGAACTGTTCGCGGCGCTGGAGGCGCAGCGCGCCTACGAGGCAGCCTGCGCCAAACTGGTGCCTGCAGACGTCAAGCCGCACATGCTCGACCAGAGCCCCTTCTTCCTGTGGCCGGACCAACCGACGGCGTTGGTCTCGACGACCGCGCAAGTCACCGGCGACACCGCGCAGGTGCGCGCCCGTCTGGCCATCGATGACCAGCAGTGGACGGATACGTTGGTGCTCGGTCGCCAGGACGATCGCTGGGTGATCCTCGACATCGTGTGGCAGGAAGGAACGCTCACTCGACGCCTGACCGACTTTGCCGCGCAGCGCTGCACGCAATGACGTCGCCGGCGTAGACGAGGGAAGCGCGATGGATGACGTCGGCAGTCGTACCGCGCTATTGCTGAGCCTGCAGCGCGCCCTGCTCGGTGAGGTGCACCCGCAACTGCGGCAGGCCTCGATCGAGGCCGACCAGGCGCGCCGCGTGGTCCGGTTGCGCTTCGAATACGACGGCCCGCCGATGGAAGCGCCTCGCGAAAGCTGCTCGTGCGCCGCCACCGAGATGATCGCGGACTTTCCGGCGAGCTGGGACCTCGAAGAAGTGCATGTCGCCGTGCCGATGCCGGCCCCGCTGCAGCCCCTGCAGCACGTGGCATACCGTCGCGCAGAACCGGACGCTTCGGCCTGAATCACGCCGCTGGCGCGTGGCATCCTGGGTCCTATCGTTCCCCCGTGCCCGCGTCCACCACCCCGGGAATCGGCGTCGCCGAGGGAAACGCCTCGCGCAGCAGGTGCACGCCCTGCTGTGGCTTGGCCAGTGGCGTCAGGTCCTGGCGGTCGGCGCGCAGTTCGGCGCTGCGGTGCGGGGCGATGGCGTCGCGGCGGGCCTGCAGGTCCGGCTGCAGTTCGCCGTCGCGATTGAACGACCAGGCCAGCATGGGTTCGCCCAGCGGCAGGGCATCGCCCGGCTTCGCGCCGTCGCGCGAATGCCAGGTGTGCCAGGTCTTGCCGTAGCTGTTGAGCTTGCTGCGCATCAGCGCCTTCTCCGCGGTGAGCGGCAGGCCGGGCGCGGACAATTGCCCGGACAGGATCTCGCCGTTGTGCGGATGCCAGTAGCGGCGCTCCTCCGGCGGCAGTCGCTGGAACAGATTCTCGGAAATGATGTACTCCACGCCGGTGAGGTTGGCCTGCGCAGTGTCGCCGTCGAACAGGGCGCACTGGGCGAACTCCTCGTTGACTTGGCGGCAGAAGTGGTGGGCTTCCATCTGCTGGTGCGGGTGGTCGCGCAACGGGTGGAAGCCGACCAGGTGGATGTCCAGCACTGCGGCCGGGCCATCGTCCTGCAGCGCCTTGGCGCCGGCCTCGAGAACGCGTGTCTTGGCGCTCTCGGTAGCGCCGGGCGGCTGCGTGGCGGGTTCTGTGCGGTCGCGGCCACAGGCGGCCAGCGTCAGCAGCAGGGGGGCGAACAGGATCCGGCGCAGGGGGGGGCTCCAAGAGCGGCGCGGCGGCGTCGGGCCGCATGGCCCGCACGCGTAACCCACGACAGAGGCAGCATCGGCTGCGCCACGTCGATCGGCTGTGGCCGGGATGTGTGCACGGCGTGGTGCCGCGCAGACCCGGCCAGCCGGCGGCGCGATGCATGAGGTCCGTAGATGTCCGCTGCGACGGCGTGGCGTGACGTGATGCGGTCACGCATCGTCGCGCCGTGGCAGCCACGCCGTCATTGCAATGGCGGTGCAACACAGACGACATATCGTGCCGCGCTGCGCCACCGTATGGCGCATGCCGTCGCGGGCTGCTGCGCAAGCCGAACGGACTCGATTTTGCGCGCTCACAAGGATTCGACATGCTGCATCCCCATCTCTCCCCGCGGCCGCTGACCGCGCGCGCCGCGCCGGCCCGTACCCGCCTGGCGCAGGCTTGCGCCGCCCTGGTGCTGGCCTCGGTCGCCGCCGC
>NZ_AQOK01000022.1:0-36779 GCF_000364645.1 Xanthomonas sp. SHU 308
CCCCGGATGAACAACCTACTGAGAGATCACAGCTAGCGCACCCTAGCCGGCCGCATGCGCGCAGGCGCCACGCCGTGCCGCCTGGCGCGCCCACAGGTAGATCAGCAGGCCGCCCACGGCCATCGCCGCGCCGACATAGCCGGTGGAGGTCCAACCCAGGCCGGCGCCGATCGCGATGCCGCCCAGCCACGGCCCCAGCGCGTTGGCCAGGTTGAACGCGGCATGGTTGGAGGCCGCGGCCAGGGTCTGCGCGTCGCTGGCCACGTCCATCAGGCGGGTCTGCAGCACCGGCGCCAAAGCGCCCATGCTGCCGACCGCGACCACCGCCGGCAGCACCGCCCACGGCGAAGTGGCCGCCAGCGGGAACACCAGCAACACCGCCAGCGACCACAGCAACACCAGCGGCACCGCGCGGAACTGCATCCGGTCGAACAGCCAGCCGCCGGCCAGATTGCCGAGCAGGCCGCCCAGCCCGAATGCGCCCATCGCCACCGGGATCCAGTGTTCGGACACGCCGGTGACCTCCATCAGGGTCGGTGCCAGATAGCTGAAGACGCAGAACATGCCGGCGAAGCCGATCGCGCCGATGCCCAGCGCCAGCCACACCTGCGTGCGGTTGAAGGCGCGCAGTTCGCGCAACGGCGAGGGCCGCGCCTCCTGCGGATCGGCCGGCAGCAGTCGCCACACCAGCACCACCGTCAGCACCGCGATCGCCGCGACCAGGGCGTAGGCATAGCGCCATTCCGCCACCTGACCAAGCCAGGTCGCCAGCGGGTTGCCGACCAGCACCGCCAGGTTGAGGCCGAGCAACACCCGGCTGACTGCCGCACCACGCTGGTCGGGCGGACCGATCGACGCGGCCACCAGGGTCGCCACACCGAAGTAGGCGCCATGCGGCAGGCCGGCGACGAAGCGCGCCAGCAGCATGCTGTGATAGTCCGGCGCCACCGCGCTGGCCAGATTGCCGAACGCATAGAAGCCCATCAGCGCCAGCAGCAGATCGCGGCGCGACCAGCGCGCGCCGAGGATCGCCAGCAGCGGCGCACCGACCACCACGCCCAGCGCATAGGCACTGATCAGATGCCCGACCTGCGGCGCATCGATGACCAGACCACGGCCGATGTACGGCATCAGCCCCATGGTGGAGAACTCGCTGGTGCCGATTGCGAAACCGCCCATCGCCAGCGCGAACAGGATCAGCACGTAGCCGCGCCGCGACAGCGGCGCCGTGGCGGATGAGGTCATGCGCACGTCCCGAAGGAAAGGGCCGCTCATTATTGTGCATTGCAGCAAGTCCTGCAGCCCCGCCTGCGCAACGCCGCGTTGCGCGGTGCCGCTGGTGGCGCCCGGGGTGGCGATGCCCTCGCGAAGGTGCCGCCGCAGCAACGCACTGTCCCACCGCACCGCCGCGAAACCGCCGCGCGCGCCCCCATGTCCTGCACGCACGCCGCCTTGCAGCGCCCCGCTGTAGGGTCGGCCGCCCCACCCACCACCGAGAGACCCACCGATGACCGACACCGCTTCCCCGCTGTTCACGCCGCTGCGCTTGGGCGCGATCGCACTGGCCAACCGCATCGTGATGGCGCCCCTGACCCGCAACCGTGCCGAAGGCGAAGGCCGCATCCCCTCGCCGCTGGCCGCCGAGTACTACGGCCAGCGCGCCAGCGCCGGCCTGCTCATCGCCGAGGCGACCCAGATCAGCCCGATGGGCCAGGGCTACAAGGACACCCCGGGGATCTACAGCGACGCACAGGTCGCGGCCTGGAAGAAAGTCACCGACGAGGTGCATCGCCGTGGCGGCAAGATCGTGCTGCAGCTGTGGCACGTCGGCCGCATCTCGCACGTCAGCCTGCTGCCGGGCGGCGCCGCCCCGGTGGCACCCAGCGCGCTGCGCGCCGATGCCAAGACCTTCACCGCCGAGGGCTTCACCGACGTCTCCGCCCCGCGCGCACTGCGCCTGGACGAGATCCCCGCGCTGATCGAGGACTTCCGCCGCGCTGCCCGCAACGCCATCGCCGCCGGCTTCGACGGCGTGGAAGTGCATGCCGCCAACGGCTACCTGATCGACCAGTTCCTGCGCGACGGCAGCAACCATCGCGACGACGCCTACGGCGGCAGCATCGAGAACCGCACCCGCCTGCTGTTCGAAGTGGTGGAGGCGGTGGCGCAGGAGATCGGCGCCGACCGTACCGGCGTGCGCCTGTCGCCGGTGACCCCGGCCAACGATGCGCGCGACAGCGACCCGCAGCCGCTGTTCGAGCGCGCGGTGGAACGCCTGGATCCGCTGGGCCTGGCCTTCGTGCACGTGATCGAAGGCGCCACCGGCGGCCCGCGCGACAACATCGCCTTCGACTACGCCGCGCTGCGCGCCAAGTTCCATGGTCCGTGGCTGGTCAACAACGGCTACGACAAGGTACTGGCCGAACAGACCGTGGCCTCCGGTCGCGCCGACGCGGTGGCGTTCGGCCGCCCGTTCATCGCCAACCCGGACCTGGTGGAACGACTGCGCCGCGACGCGCCCTTGAACCAGGTGGACGCCGACACGCTGTACGGCGGCGGCGCCAAGGGCTACACCGACTACCCGACGCTGGATTGATCGTGTCCTGCGGCGGCACCGCATCGGTGCCGCCGCGGCGGGCGATGCAGTGGGGCTCGCCCGCTCAGGCCTTGCGCAGGAAGCAGGTCTTCAGCACCAGGCCCTTGATCTTGTCCGAGTTGCCTTCGATGTGTTCGGCATCGTCCTCGACCAGGCGGATGCCGCGGATCACCGTGCCCTGCTTCAGCGGGATCGACGAGCCCTTGACCTTCAGGTCCTTGATCACCACCACCGTGTCGCCGGCCTGCAGCACGTTGCCGTTGCTGTCGCGTACCACCGTCGCCGCATCGTTGGCGGCGTCGGCCGCGACCGGCCACTCGTGGCCGCAGTCCGCGCACACCCAGTTGGCGCCGTCGACATAGGTGTTTTCCAGGGTGCATTGCGGGCAGGCGGGTGCGGCGGGCATGGGAATCCTTGATACGGCGACGACGGCGAGCCGCCTATTGTAGCCGCCCGCCCCGTGCCGCCGTGCGGCCGCGCCAGCCGCAGGAATGCCATGTCCGCCTCGTCCGGGTCCCGCCTCGCGATCTATGCCGCGCTCGCCGGCAATCTGGCCATCGCCATCGCCAAGTTCGTCGCCGCGGCGATCTCGGGCAGTTCGGCGATGCTCAGCGAAGGCGTGCATTCGCTGGTGGACACGGTCAACGAGCTGTTGCTGCTGTACGGCCTGCGCCGCGCCGCACGTCCCGCGGACGCCACCCATCCGTTCGGCCATGGACGCGAACTGTACTTCTGGAGCTTCATCGTCGCCCTGCTGGTGTTCGCGCTCGGCGCGGGGGTGTCGCTGTACGAGGGCATCGCCCACATCCGCGATCCGCAGCCGGCCAGCGACCACACCCTCAACTACATCGTGCTGGGGCTGTCGCTGTTGTTCGAGGGCGGCTCGTGGTGGGTCTCGCTGCGCGAGTTCCGCGCGCGCAAGGGCCGCCTTAGCTACGTACAGGCGTTCCGCGAGAGCAAGGACCCGAGCCTGTTCACCGTGCTGGTGGAAGACAGCGCAGCGTTGATCGGCCTGTTGATCGCGCTGGCCGGGCTGTTCGCAGCGCAATGGCTGGACATGCCGGAACTGGACGGCGTCGCCTCCGTCGGCATCGCCGCGGTGCTGGCCTGCTCGGCGTTCGTGCTGGCGCGCGAGACCAAGGGCCTGCTGATCGGCGAGCCGGCGGCGCGCCCGCTCGGCGACGCGCTGCGGCGCATTGCCGCGGCCGATCCGGATGTGTGCGCGGTCAACGGCGTACTCAGCGTGCAGATGGGGCCGGACCAGGTGGTGGCCGCGCTCAGCGCCGAGTTCGAGGACCAGCGCAGCACCGCGCAGATCGAAGCGTGCATCGAGCGCATCGAGGCCGCCGCGCGCGCCGAGCATCCGGAACTACAGGCGCTGTTCGTCAAGCCGCAGACCCCGGAGACCTGGCTGGCCCGGCGCACCGCGCTGCGCCGGCCGCCGCCGGCCTGAATGGCGGCGCCCCGACGCGACTTGCGGCCCTGCGCCGCTTTTCGTTAGGGTAGCCGGGTAGCACCCCCTCTCATCGCGCTGTGACTGTGCCGGCGTATCCCCCTTACTCACTGAACGAGGTTTCCCATGGAGATCGCCAACGGGCTTGTCGCCACCATCCACTACACCCTCACCGACGACGCCGGTGAAGTGATCGACCAGTCCTCGCCGGACAATCCGCTGAGCTACCTGCACGGCGCCGGCAACATCGTGCCGGGCCTGGAGAAGGCGCTGACCGGCAAGCGCACCGGCGAGTCGGTCACCGCCGACGTGATCCCGGCCGAGGGCTACGGCCCGCGCCACGAGCAACTGGTGCAGCAGGTGCCGCGCGGTTCGTTCCCGGATGCCGGGTCGCTGGCGCCGGGCATGCAGTTCCAGGCGCAGACCGACCAGGGCCCGCTGCTGGTCACGGTCACCGAGGTCGGCGAAGAACTGGTGACCATCGACGGCAACCACCCGCTGGCCGGGCAGGTGCTGCACTTCGCCGTGGAAGTGGCCGGCGTGCGCGAGGCCACCGAGCAGGAAAAGAACCAGGGCCACGCCGGCGCCGCGCTGTAAGCGACCCGGTTTCGCGTCCCCGACGAGGCCCGCCGATGCGGGCCTCGTGCGTTTGCGCCCGCGCTTGCGTCGCGCGACAGCTTGCCCCACAGTGCGCGGCCCCTCCCGCCCCCGGCACCGTCATGCGCCTCGGTATCGACTTCGGCACCAGCAATTCCGCCGCCGCCGCGGTGATCGACGGCCGCGTGGTGCCGATCGAGTTCGGCGCGCAGCAACAGTTCCGCACCACGGTGTACTTCCCCGAGGTGATGCGCGACCCGGCCGAGTTCGACCTGACCCCGGCGCTGGAACGGCAGGTGGACGAGCTGATCGAATCCGGCCGCCGCGACGCGCTCGCCGCCGGCCGCGAACGTAGCCCGGACGCACTGCGCCGCGATGCGATCCGGGTGGTGCGCCGGCAGTGGATGGAAACGCAGATGCGCGAGCCGCGCAGTTCCGCGGCACTGCTGCAGAACGCGGTATACGGCGACGACGCACTGGACGCGTATTTCGTCGAAGGCGAAGGCAACCTGGTGCAGAGCCCCAAGTCGATGCTGGGCTACAACCTGCACCCGCGCGCGCGCCAGACCATCACCGGCATCGCCGCGCACATTCTCGAACACATCCGCCTGACCGCCTCGCAGCAACTGGGCGTGCAGGTGCGCCGCGCCCTGCTCGGGCGCCCGGTGCAGTTCCGCAGCTCGATCGGCGAGGCCGGCAACGCGCAGGCGCTGGAGATCCTGCACAGCGCCGCGATCACCGCCGGCTTCGACGACGTCGCCTTCCTGGAGGAACCGGCCGCCGCGGCGATGCACTACCACGCGGTTAGCCGCGAGCGCCACGCCGCGGTGGTGGTGGACATCGGCGGCGGCACCACCGACATCGCCTACGCCAGCGTCGGCGGCGACGCCGCGCCGCAGGTGCACCGCGCCTGGGGCATCCCGCGCGGCGGCACCGACATCGACCTGGCGCTGAGCCTGGCCGGGTTCATGCCGCAGTTCGGCCGCGGCCTCACCCGCGTGCCCTCGCACCACTACGTCGAGGCGGCGATGGTGCAGGACACCACCCGCCAGCGCGATTTCCGCCAGCATCGCTACGACGCCGTCCCCGCGCCGTACGAGGCGCGCCTGCAGGCGCTGCAGGAACCGGGCAACACCGCGCGCCTGTACCGTGCGGTGGAGCGCAGCAAGATCCGCCTCAGCGACGCCGAGCGGCACGCAGAGACGCTGGACTACATCGAAGCCGGCTTGCAGGTGCAGGTACAGGCCGAGGAACTGGTGCAGGCCGCACGCAGCTACCTGGAAGCCCTGCAGGAGTTGCTGGCGCAGGTGCGCCAGGACATCGGCGGCGACCCGGCCGCGGTGTTCCTGACCGGCGGCATGTCGCGCGCCGGCTACCTGCAGCGCCTGGTCGCCGCGGCATTCCCGCAAGCGCGTCTGGTCCACGGCGACCCCTCGTTCGGCGTGGTGCAGGGCCTGGCGCTGGCCGCCGCGCAGGACTGACGCAGCACAGGCAGCACAGGCGTCGGCGGCCCCTCCCCGACCGGCCGCTCGCGGCCGGCGCGCCGCCTGCGGCCCGCATTGTTCATGCAGCGGGCGCACGACTGGCGTAGCATGGCGGCACGCTTCAGCGTCACGTCGCTACGCGCGTCTCGTCCGGCCGTTCCTGTCGCCCGACTCGCTTCCTTCTCGCGCCAACCTCCGTCCTTTGCCGGCCGGATCCTTCGGAGCGCCATGTCCCCCGCCCCTGCCACGCTCCAGATCGAGCGCCTGGCGTCGCCGCTTCAGCCGCCTCCCCGACCGACAGGTCCGGATAGAGGCGGCGACGCATGAGCGAGAGCGCGCGGGACGCGATCGACGCTGACATCGCCTGCGACCGCTGCGACGCGATCTGCTGCCGCCTGACCGTCCTGGTGATGCCGGACGACCACGTGCCCGAGCATCTCACCGAGTACACACGCGAGGGCCTGCACGTGATGGCGCGCGACGAGGACGGCTGGTGCGTGGCGGTGGATGGCGCGCGCATGTGTTGCTCCATCTACGCGCAGCGCCCGGCGGTCTGCCGCAAGTTCGCGATGGCCGGCCCGTACTGCCGCGAGATCCGCCGTACCCACCACGAGCAACTGACCCGTGGCATTCCCCTGACGATGTACTGACTGCAGGAGTTCCAGCATGGCACGACCGACCAGCACCACCGCTTCGCCCAGCGCCAGGAACACACGCGGCGCCAGCGCCGCGGACAAGGCGCAAAAGGGCCTCAGCCGCGAGCGCATCGAGGCCGACCTGGCCGCGTTCCACCAGGCCGGCGGCCGCGTCGAGGTGCTCGGCACCACCCGCGTGCTGAAGAAGGTCGACGTCGCCGACGCGGGCTAGCGCCCGCGCATCCCGCCGTCATCGCGCGCACCTGCGGCAGGACACGGCCGGACATGGACGCCGGTCCACGCCGCGCGAGGACGCGGCGCCTGGCACGCCACGACGGCGCCTCCGGTTGGCGCCGACGACCACACGGCCAGGCCCAACACGGCGTCCTCGGAGCGCCGGCGCCAGCGCGCAAGCACGGCACCGTCTTCACGCCAGAAGCGCATACTGCGATCTCTTCCACGGTCTCGTTTCGGCATGCTCCTGCGCTCCCTGTCCGCCGAACTCGGCCAGCCCGCCTGCGGCAACTGTCGCGATGGCGAGCCGCTGGATTTCGCCGTGCGCATGGCGTTCCAGCCGATCGTCGATGCCGCCACCCGCTCCATCTATGCCTACGAGGCGCTGGTGCGCGGCGAGGACGGCAGCGGCGCGGCGGCGGTGCTGGCGCGGGTGCGCCCGCAGCAGATGTACCGCTTCGACCAGACCTGCCGGGTGCAGGCGATCGCCACTGCCGCGCAGCTGGGCCTGCGCACGCGCCTGTCGATCAACTTCATTCCCAATGCGGTGTACGAACCGGCGACCTGCATCCGCCTGACCCTGAAGGCGGCCGAGCACTTCGGCGTGCCCACCGGCGACCTGATCTTCGAGTTGAGCGAGTCCGAACGCATCGCCGACCTGCCCAAGGTCGTGCGCATCCTGCGCGACTACGCGCAGCGCGGCTTCCTGACCGCGATCGACGACTTCGGCGCCGGCCACTCCGGCCTCAACCTGCTCGCCGATTTCCAGCCGCACCTGATCAAGCTGGACATGGCGCTGATCCGCGGCATCGACGGCAGCGCCGCGCGCCGCCACATCGTCGGCGGCATCGTCGCGATGGCCGCGCCACTGGGCTGCCGCATCCTCGCCGAGGGCGTGGAGACGCCTGCCGAGTACCGTGCACTGCGCGCGCTGGGCATCGACCTCTACCAGGGCTATCTGTTCGCCAAGCCGGCGCTGGAAGCCTTGCCGGACGTCACCGAGGCGCAGTGGGAGGCGCTGGAACGCGCCGGCTGAGCCGCCCACCGCCGCAGCGCACGCCAGCACGACTTGCCCGCGGCGGCCACGCTTGCGACCATCGCGCCTCCCCTGCGTGTTCCGAAGTGCAATGCCCTCGCTCCATACCCTGCTGCCGCCGTGGACGCACCGCTGGCTCGACGTGATCGTGCCCGGCGCGCAGATCGTGCTGATCGTGCTCGGCGCCTGGTTGTTGCGGACCTTGCTGCGACGGTTGATCCGGCGCCTGGGCGAGCACTACGCGCTGCCGCCGGAACTGGTGATGATGGCGCGCCGCGGCAGCGGCTTCGTGATCTACGCGGCGGCGCTGCTGCTGATCCTGGACCGCTTCGGCGTCTCCGGCACCGTGCTGTGGACCGCCTTCACCGGCTTCGCCGCGGTCGCGGCGGTGGCGTTCTTCGCCGCCTGGAGCGTGCTGTCCAACATCTTCTGTACGCTGTTGATCTTCACCACGCGCCCGTTCCGCCTGCACGACCACATCGAATTGCTGGAGAACGGCGAAAAGCCGGGACTGAAGGGCCAGGTGATCGACATCAACCTGATCTACACCACGCTGCGCGAGGAACGCGACGGCGACGGCGAGAGCGTGCTGCAGATCCCCAACAGCCTGTTCTTCCAGCGCAGCACGCGCCGCTGGCGCGGCCATCCGGTTCCATCCGGGCTGGGCTGAACGCCGCACGCCACCGACGCCGACGCTGACGCCACGCACATGACGCAGCCGCTATGGTCGATGCCAGCCGCCTAGCGCGGCGATCTCCCCTTTCCCGACCAGGTACTGCATGGAACCCGTCATTCATCCGTTCGCCGACCTCTTCGCCCAACTTGGCCTGCCCAACAGCGAAGGCGAGATTCGCCAGTTCATCGCCCAGCATGCGCCGCTGCCCGATGACATGCGCCTGGAAGAAGCCCCGTTCTGGACACCCGCGCAGGCACAACTGCTGCGCGAGGAGCGCCTGGAAGACGCCGACTGGGCGATCGTGGTCGATCAGCTCAACATCGCGCTGCACGCAAAGCCTGCGCTGGAGACCGATCGCGCCGGCTGAGCCTCAGCGCAGCTGGCTATCCTTGCTGCCGCGGCGGTTGTAGCCGCTGTGCTCGTGCTGCGCGCGGTCCTGCGCGTCCTGGCAGGCCACGCATAGGCGCACGCCCGGCACGGCCTTGCGCCGCGCCTCGGGAATCGGCGCGTCGCAATCCTCGCAGTGGCTCGATCCCGGGCCCTGCGGAAGTTGGCTGCGCGCCCGCTTGATCGCATCCTCGACGGTCGCATCGATCTGGTCCTGCACCGCGCCGTCGCCTGCCCACCCAGTGGCCATGGTCGTCTCCGCACTGTTGCCTTGCCTGGATGATGCGGCCGGCACCGGCGAATGCAATGCACGCCGGCTTCACCTCGCCGAGACGTTCATGCAGCGCCGCCCGGCGTCCCGCCTCACCAGATCAGGTCGTCCGGGACCTTGAACTGGCTGTAGTACGGATCGTCCTCGCCGCTGGCCGGCGTTGCCGCCAGCGCATCGAACACGATGGTCGCCGGATCGCGCGCGACGATCTTCTCCACGACCGCGCGCGGCACCGGCACATAGCCGGCATCCAGCCGCGCGATCGCCACGCTGCCGGCGATCAGCTGCGCGCGCAGTGCCGCATCCACGCGCAGCCGCTGGATCTTGCCGGCATCGGTGAAGTGGTAGTCGATCTCGCCGTCGGCCTTGAGCTTGTGGCTTTCGACCAGTTGCCGTGCCTGCACGCGCTGCTCCTGCGCACGCGCCTGTGCATTGCGCTCGGCGGACAGCGCACGATCGCGCTCCACCCGTTCCTGCCGTAACCGCTCGCTCTCCAGCTGCTCGGCACTGGGCGGCGGCGGGGTCTTGCCCTGCCGCGCCTTGGCCTGCTCGCGCGCGACCTGCGCCACCTGGCTCTTCTTCACCAGGCCGGCCTTGAGCAGTTGCTCCTGCAGGGGATTGCGCATCGGAAGCGTCCACGGACTCGGAATCGGGAGGCGCATGATACCCGCAGCGCCGGTGCCCGCCCGCGAAGGCCGCCCACGGCGGATGCCCCGCCGCGCGCGGCAGGCTAAGGTGGCGGGATGGACACCCTGCGCTACCTCGTCGGCTACCCACCCCAGGTCCTGGACCAGGTGCGCGAACTGATCGCGCGCCAGCGCCTGGGCGACTGGCTGCGCCGCCGCTACCCCGAGGCCAACACGGTGCGCACCGATCGCCAGTTGTACGACTACACGCAGGCGCTGAAGGACCGTTGCATGCGCAGCGCCGAGCCGCTGCACAAGGTGATCTACGACAACCGCCTGCAGGCGGTGAAGCATGCGCTGGGCACCCACACCACGGTGTCGCGGGTGCAGGGCGGCAAGCTCAAGGCCAGCCGCGAGATCCGCATCGCCGGCGTGTTCCGCGACGCGCCGGCGGCGTTCCTGCCGATGATCGTGGCCCACGAACTGGCGCACCTGAAGGAAAGCGCGCACAACAAGGCCTTCTACCAGCTGTGCGCACACATGACGCCGGACTACCACCAGTTGGAGTTCGACCTGCGTCTCTACCTGACCCAGTTGGAACTGGGCGAGCACTGAGGCGCCGCTGCGTGGCAGCGTCCCCGCGACGCCCGTACACTGCGCCCCCGACCGATCGCCTACTGCCGATGTCCAGCCCCGTCCGTCTCGACAAGCATCTCGCCGCCCTGCTGCCGTGTTCGCGCGGCGAGGCGCAGCAGTACATCGAGGGCGGCTGGGTCAGCGTGGACGGCGTGGTGGTCGAGGAACCGCAGACGCCGATCACCGCCCAGCAGGTGACGCTGGCGCCCGACGCGCAACTCGGCCCGGCGCAGGCGGTCACGCTGCTGCTGCACAAACCGGCCGGGATGCGCGCCGAAGACGCGCTCGCGCTGGCGACGCCAGGTAACCGCAGCGCGCTGGATGCCAGCGACATGCGTGTGCTCAAGCGCCATTTCCTGCGCCTGAGTCTGCCGCTGCCATTGGAGACCGAGGCCAGCGGATTGCTGGTGCTGAGCCAGGACCGCCGCGTGCTGCGGCGGCTGAGCGAGGATGCGGCCACGCTGGAGCAGGAGTTCGTGGTGGAGGTGAGTGGCACGTTGCAGCCCTACGGCCTGCATCGGCTTGCGCACGGCCTGCGCCATGGCCAGCGCACGCTGCCGCCGTGCAAGGTCAGCTGGCAGAGCGAACAGCGCCTGCGCTTCGCGATCAAGCACGTGCAGCCGGGCCAGTTGCACGACATGTGCGCGCAGGTCGGGCTGGAAGTGACCGGCCTGCGCCGCCTGCGCATCGGCCGCATTCCGCTGGGCAAGCTGGCGCCGGGCGAGTGGCTCTATCTGCCGGAGGGTGAGCGGTTCTGAGGAGCGGCGGGCGCTGCGGCGATCATTTGTTGTCAGCGGCCGTACCCTCACCCCAACCCCTCTCCCGGGGGGAGAGGGGCTAGGAGCGCGCGCGGTGACTCAGGGCTTTGCCAGCGCGCGCTGGATCGCCTGCTCGGCCAGTGGCGCCATCACCGCATAGCCGGCGTTGTTGGGGTGCACGCCATCGATGGCCACGGTCTTGTCCATGCCGCCGTCGCGGTTGCTCAGCTTGCTGTAGTAGTCCAGGTACACCGCGTCGTGCTGCTGCGCGTACTGCTGCATCCACGCGTTGAGCGCACGCACCTTCTGCGCCGGCTGCAGGCCCGGCCGCCACGGATAGTCGGTCACCGGCAACACCGAAGCCAGCACCACCTTGATGTGATGCGCCTGCGCAAGCTCGGTCATCGCGCTGAGGTTGTCCTCGATCATCTCCTGCGTGGATAGCCCGGTATTGCCGGCCAGGTCATTGGTGCCGGCCAGGATCACCACCACCGCCGGCTTCAGGTCGATCACGTCCTGGCGGAAGCGCACCAGCATCTGCGCGGTGGTCTGCCCGGAAATGCCGCGATTGACGTAGGCGGACTTGCCGGGGAAGAACGTGGTGCCTTCGCGACGGCCCCAGGCGTCGGTGATGGAGTCGCCGTAGAACACCACGCGCGGCGCGTCTGCGGCCGGCGCCGGCAACGCGGCATTGTCGGCGCGATAGCGCTGCAGTTGCGCCCAGTCCAGCAGGCGCTGCTGCATCGCCTTCACTTCGTCGGGCTTGAGCGTGTCCGGCGCACGCGTGTACAGCGCATCGACCTTGCCCTCCAGCGCCGCGGTGGACACGGGCGTTGCCGCCTGCACGGCGCCGGCGGCCGTGGCGCACAGCGCGATGGCGAGGGACAACAGCGAGGGGCATTTCATCGAGGCATTCCTTGTGCGGACAACGGTGATCGCACAGTGTAACCAACCGCTCGCACCGCCCATGCGGCGTCGCCGCAGCGCACTGCGGGCACGTCGGACTGCACCGCAATTCAGCCCGCGCTCACGCGGCGAATCCTGCACACGGAATCGATGGCGCATATCGCCACGCGCCACGCGGACGCAATCTGCCGCGCCGTGTCGATGCGCGGCAACACGCCGCCGCGACGGCCATCGCAGCCCGCGACGACATGCGTCACGCGCGTGCCGGCACGATGACAGCGCGATGCCGCTGCCATCGTTTTTCGCTATCGCAGCAACCTTTTGCAAAGGCCCTAACTTTTTCGTAAGTACATGACACACAAGGATTTCCGCTTCTAGGATGGCCGCGGACGTGACGGGGGGATCCTCACTCCCAAGCCCGAAGGACATCCATGAAAACGCGTGATGCACACCAGAACCACTCCCGCCTGCGGCTGGCGTTGATTCCCGGCTTGATGTTCAGCGCAATGGCGATGGCGCAGTCCGCAGGCACCGCAGCGGCGACGACCGACACCAGCGCCGCCAGCGCACAATGGCGCAGCACGTTCTCCGGCGGCACGCCGTTCGCCACGCACAGCCTCTGGGACAGCGCCGGCGGCGGCTTCCTCAACACCCGCTTCGCGCCCGGCGAATGGCAGATCACCCCGTTCAACGCGGCGCGCCTGAAGACCGCGTGGACCTTCACCACGCAAGGCGACGTCTCCGCCACGCCGACCGTGCAGGGCACGGCGCTGTACGTGCCGGACTGGGGCGGCCAGCTGTATCGCATCGACACCGACCTGGGCAAGGCGGTGTGGCAGGTGAAGCTGGCCGACTACACCGGCATCGCCGGTTCGCTGTCGCGCAACAGCCCGGCGATCGCGCGCGACAGCGTGCTGGTCGGCGACCAGGCCAGCGGCACGGTGCTGGCGATCGACAAGGCCACCGGCAAGCTGCTGTGGAAGACCCTGGTCGAGTCCAACCCGCAGGCGCGCATCACCGCCTCGCCGGTGATCTACGGCGACCGCGTCTACGTCGGCGTGTCCTCCGGCGACTGGGGCGGACTGAGCGCCGGCTACAAGTATTCCTTCCGCGGCAGCGTCGCCGCGTTGGATCTGAAGACCGGCAAGCTGCTGTGGAGCTTCCGCACCACGCCGGAGGGCTACACCGGTGCCTCGGTGTGGGGCACGCTGGCGATCGATCCGCTGCGCCAGCGCGTCTACGCCACCACCGGCAACAACTACTCGGTGCCGACCGAGGTGGCCAGCTGCGTCAAGAACGCCAACGGCGACAAGACCGCGCAACTGGCGTGCATGGCGCCGGACAACTACGTCGACTCGGTGCTGGCGCTGGACATGCGCAGCGGCAAGCCGGTGTGGACGCGCCGCCTGCAGGGCGCCGACGCCTGGTCGCTGTCGTGCCTGGTCGCGCCGACCAATGGCCTGTGCCAGGACCCGCAGGGGCCGGACTACGACTTCAGCGGCGGCGGCGCCAACCTGTTCACGGCGATCCGCAACGGCAAGCCGCAGGCGCTGGTCGGTGCCGGCCAGAAGAGCGGCGTGTACTGGGCCTTCGACGCCGACACCGGGCAGACCGTGTGGTCGACCCAGGTCGGCCCGGGCGGCACCGCCGGCGGCATCGAGTGGGGCTCGTCGGTGGATCCGTTCTCCGGTCGCGTGTACGTGGCCATCAACAACAACGAGCACACGCCGTACACGCTGGCGCCGGGCAACACCGAGACCTGGAACGCCGGCTCCTGGGCCGCGCTGGATGCGGCCAGCGGCAAGATCCTCTGGCAGGTCAAGGTGCCGGGCACCGATCCGGTGCAGACCGCGTTCGGCGCCGGCGGCCGCGGCCCGCTGGCGTCGTCGCCGGGCCTGGTCTATGCCGGCTCGATGTCCGGCGCGATGACCGTGCTCGATGCCAAGACCGGCGCCACGCTGTGGAGCTTCGATGCCGGCGGCTCGGTGTCCAGCGCACCGGCGATCGTCGATGGTGCGGTGTACTGGGGTGCGGGCTACAGCCGCTTCAACTTCGGCACCGGGGTCAACAAGCTGTACAAGTTCGTGCCGTCGAACCGGCGCCGCTGAGCGCAGCTCAGGGCCGCCTCTTCGGTTGTAGTGCCTCTCCTGCGAATGCCTCTCCTGCGCAAGCGGGAGAGGCTGTTGCACGACGATCGAGCGCATCGCGAAGCGCAAGGCGTCAGGTGAGATCACGTGGCGCGCGTACGCTTGGACAGCGCGCGCTGCGACGAGAGCTGACACGAGGCAACGCCAGGCCCATGAAGATCCGGCGGGCTCCGCTTCCCGAGAAGCCCGCCGACGATCAGCTGACCGCTCAGTTGAACGTGTAGTCCAGGGTCAGGAACATTTCCCGGCCGTTGTACTCGCTCGCGGTCTGCCCGGTGGTGACGAACTCGAAGCCGCCGGCGTAATACGGAATCGCACCGACCTTGTCGAAGATGTTCGACACGGTGAGCTTCGCATGCAGATCCGGCGTGACCTGCAGGCCGACCGAGCCGTTCCAGGTGATCCAGGCCGGCGCGTGGCCCCGATAGGTCGTATCCGGCACGGTCACCTGGTTGCCGTCCTGGGTGACCTGGCAGACGCCGGTGGACACCGTGTTGCCGCCATTGGACACGGTGACCATGCCGGGCTGGATGCCGTTGGGCAGCACGTCGCAGCCGGCGTAGTTGGGGGCACGCATGCGGCCATTGCGCACGCCGGAGATCGACACGTTCCAGCGGCCCTTGGTCCAGTCGGCGATCCAGGTCATGCGGCTGGCCACGTTCTGATAGCGGGTGTTCTGCAACGGATCCGACGCCAGCACGCGCTGCTTGTACGACAGGTTGTTGGTGTAGTTGATGCCGGCGCGGAAGTCGCCGTAGCCGTCGGTGTGGAACTTGTAGTCCAGCGTCGCATCGACGCCGGCCACGTACAGCGAGGCTTCGTTGATCGGGCCCGATTGCACCGACACGATCTGGCCGTTGGCGTCGCGCTTCACCATCTGGGTGACCATCCGGCAGTACTCCGATCCGGCCACGTGCGCCGTGTACGGCGACAGGCCCGACGTCCCGTTCGGCTTCAGCCCGGTCAGGCAGCCGGCTTCGTCGGCCAGCACGGTGTCCTGGCCGAGGTACTGGATGGCGTTGTCCACGCCCATGTTCCAGTAGTCGGCCGACACCGACAGCCCCTGCACGCCCGGCACCTGCCAGACGAACCCGTAGGTCCAGGAGTGGCCGGTCTGCGGCAGCAGCAGGCGGCTGCCGTTGGTGTAGAGCGTGTAGTACTGCGACCCGGGACGCTGCACGCTGTTGCACCAGGTGTTGTTGTTCTGCCCGGCCTTGATCGCGTTCACGCACTGCAGCGGGTCGGCGTAGAAGCCCACCGGCGAGGTCGAACCGGTCAGGTAGATGGCCTGCATGTCCGGCGCCTTGAAGTTGGTGCCGTAGCTGCCGCGCAGCAGCAGACCGTCGTACGGGCGCCATTCCAGGCCCGAGCCCCAGGTACGGGCGATGTCGGCACGGCTGGCGTCGTTGTACTTGTCCAGGCGGCCGGACAGCGTCCAGGTCACCGACTCCAGCACCGGCACGCGGAACTCCGTGCCCAGCGAGAAACGCTGCCGGGTGCCGGCACCGGTGAGGTAGGCGCCGAACGGGTTCTGGAACGTGGACGGATCGGCCGCACGCGGGTCGGGCGACAGCCTGAAGCCGTTGTGTGCGGCTTCGAGCACCGCGGCCCAGCCCACCGACCGATCGGCCCAGGGCAGCTTGAACAGGTCGCCGTTGACGCGCAGCTGCGCCTGGTCGAGCCAGGACGACGCGGTGTTCACGCCGGTCACCGCGAACCGGTCGTACTGCTGCGGGGTGATCGGGTTCCAGAACTGCTGCCAGTTGAACGCGTAGATAGGCAGGCCGTCGGCGGTGGTGCCCTGCTGCTGGCCGAGGAAGAAGGTGTTGGTGGCCTGCGCGTTGTAGCCGGTGAACGCCTCGCGGACGATGTACTTCTGGGTGTTGAGGTTGAGGTCCCAATTGAAACGGCCGTCGAACACGGTGCCGCGCAGGCCGGCCTGCAGGTTCCAGTTGCGCTCGCGGTCGTAGGTGTTGGCGCTGACGCCGATCTCTTTCTGGGTCAGCTGGCGGATCACCTGGTTGACCGTCTGCCCGGTGGTCTGGTCGTAGAACGGGCCGGCGCTGAACACGTTGAGCTGCGTGTTGGAGATGCCCACGGTCTGGTACAGCGCGGCCGATCCGTAGAACTGCAGACCGTTCTGGAAGTCGTACTCGCCCGACAGATAGCCGCTGTTGCTGATGCTGCCCGGGGTCAGCACCCAGTTCTGGAACAGCGCCGGCTGCGCGCAGTAGAAGCCGTTGTCGGTGACGCCGGTGACCTGGGTGCCGTTGGTGGTCACCGAGTGCGATTGGGTCAGGCGCGAGTTGGTGAACTTGTCGCAGGTGCCGGCGGGCGGCGTGATGTAGCGGCCGTTGGCGTCGGTGGCCGACAGGGCGATCGCGCCGGCGGCATCGTACTGGTAGCCGAACATGCGCGAGGCCGGACCCCAGGCGCCGTAGCCCGCGTCGGCCACGGAATCCTGGTAGGACCTGTCCATGCCCCACAGCGCGCTGCGGTTGGAGTGCTCCAAATTGTAGGTCACGTGCCAGTTGTCGCCCGCGCGGCCACCGACGTAGTTGATGTCGCCGTATCGGCGGCCGCCACGCGTCGCGCCGCCCGCAGTGACCTGCAACTGGTTGCCCTGGTAGTTCTTCTTCAGGATCACGTTCACCACGCCGGCGACCGCGTCCGAGCCGTAGATCGACGACGCGCCGGAGGCCAGCACTTCGACGTGATCGATCATCCCGGTGGGGAGGTTGTTGAAGTTCTGGAAGTTGCTCTGCTTGTTGAGCGGCTGCGGGTAGTCGACCACCCGATGGCCATCGATCATCAGCAGGCTGAAACCGGGGCCGAGTCCGCGCAGGTTCACCGAGCGCGCATTGACCGAACTGGAGCCCCACGAGGCCGGGTCGGACACCTGCTGGCCCACCTGCGGCAGCGAGTCGAGGAATTCCCACAGCGTGGTGTAGCCCTGCTTCTTGATCTCTTCGCCGGTGATGGTGACCACCGGCGCAGGGCCTTCGACCTCCACGCGCGGGATCAGCGATCCGGTGACCGTCACCGCCTTGAGTTCGACCGGCTTGTCGGCCTTGCCGGCGCCATTGGGCGGGGCCGCGTCATCGGGCGCGGATTGCGCCATGACAGAAGGTGCCCACAGCGCGAGCGCAACGGAACTGGCGATGAGTCCACGCCGGAAAGCGGTTCTGTTCACTGGTCTCCCCCCACAGGAGCGATCGATGTTCGAGATGTGCCGAGCCCGCCCTAGCCCCCTTGCCTCGCGCGGGCCGTCCGCAAGGCGGTGCATACAAGAACGAAAAGTTCATATATGCGACGCCAGCGTTATAGGCCGAGTTTGAATCGATGCAAGCTGCGTCGCAGCACGCCAGATGCCGATTCAAGTGATTGAATCTACTGAAATTTGTCGGAAAGATTGCAGAAAGGTGGCGGCCGGCCAGGGCCCTGCTCGGCGGGAGCGTCCGCGCCTTGCTTCATGCGGTTCGGCGGGGCGGCCTGAGCCGCTGGTGCGCGTGTGCGGGGGGACTGGCCGACGTCCGTGTCGACGTGTCGATCAGGCCGCTCCAGATAGCGCTACCCATCCTGCCCTTCCCACTCGATCGGGCACGTATCCGCATTGCAGCGCCCATGCAACGGTGCCGCTGCGGCATGGCGGCACAGTGCGCTTCTTTCGCGCCATCACACGCAATGTGAGCAGCTGTCTACGAAACCGGCCCTCCGAGCGTGACGCCTGACACGCAATCGCTCCGGCGTCGTCCGTAGCCTCGGCAGGCACCCTGAACTCGGGTGCAATGGCATCCGGTCCCCTGCCGGATGGTCTCGTCCCTCTTCGCAGAAGGAAGATCGATGAATCGCAAGCATGCGTTGTACCTGGCGTTGCTCGCCGGCATTGCCGGCATGTCCCCCGCCGCCATGGCTGCCACTCCCCCAGCAGCCGAAATGGATTCCGCCCCGGTCGAAGCCCGCCCGGATGCCGCCGCGCTCGGTGGCGCGGAACTGCGCAGCCTTCCCCCGGGCAGCGCGCACGCCCCCCGCCTGATCGAACTTGCCGCGCCCGACAGCAGCAAGGCCGCGGCGATGAAGCAGGCACGCGGGCAACAGGTCAAGCACGGCCAGCCGCTGCAGATCGGCTTTTCCCGCGACGTCGCCAAGCCCGACATCAACCTGCGTCGCCTGCGCTGGCAGACCCTGCCCAACGGCGCCCAGGTCACCAGTTTCGAAATCGCCTCGACCAACGCGCAGGCGCTGCGTGCAGCGCTGCAGCTCAGCGGCAGCGGCGCCCAGCCCGGCGATCCGCGCAAGGCGACGCTGCGCTTCGCCGGCGACGACGGCCGCGTGTTCCAGCAGAGCGGCGCCGAGTTCGCCGGTAGCCAGCCCGGCTGGTCGGCAGTGATCGCCGGCGCGCGCATGGTGGTGGAGATCGAGCTGCCGGCGGGCCAGTACCCGCAAGGCTTCGCGCTGAAGATCCCGCAGCTCTCGCACCTGGACATCAGCCCGGTGGCCAGCGAGACGATGATGCGGCCGATGATCGGCGAGAGCGATTCGTGCGAGCGCGACATCGTCTGCCGCGCCAACCCGACCTCCGGCTTCACCTCGGCGGCCAAGTCGGTGGCGCGCATGACCTTCACCAGCGGCGGCAGCACCTACCTGTGCACCGGCACCCTGCTCAACAACAGCAATTCGCCGAAGAAAGCGATGTTCTGGAGCGCGGCGCACTGCATCAGCACCCAGACCGTGGCCAATACGCTGCAGACCTACTGGTTCTACGACGCCACCACCTGCGGCGGCTCCACGGTCAATTCCAACTACACCACCCTCGGCGGCGGCGCCTACCTGCGCTATACCAACACCACGCGCGACACCACGCTGCTCGAACTCAAGAGCGCTCCGCCGAGCGGCGCGTTCTACGCGGGCTGGAGCAGTTCGGCGATCGGCTCGACCGGCACCGCGATCGAGGGCATCCACCACCCGGCCGGCGACGTCAAGAAGTACTCGCTGGGCAAGGTCACCGCGCTGTCCAGCTCCATCGACGGCAAGTCGCCGCTGTATCGCGTGCAGTGGAGCACCGGCGTCACCGAAGGCGGCTCGTCCGGCTCCGGCCTGTTCACCGTCAACAGCAGCGGCGCCTACCAATTGCGCGGCGGCCTGTATGGCGGCACCTCGTACTGCAGCGCACCGAGCGATCCCGACTACTACTCGCGCTTCGCCGACGTGTATTCGTCGATCCAGCAGTATCTGAGCCCGTAAGCCAAGGTCCGGGAGGGCCGTACTCCCGCACCTGCGCCTAGGACAGGCCGTCCCGATGACGGCCTGTCCGTTTCGCACGCCGAGGCCGCGCAGCGGCTACACTCAGGGCATTCCCCTGACGGCAGACATGCATTGGCCAAGCCCAACTACTCCTTCGAAAAGCGGCAGCGCGAGCTGGCCAAGAAGAAACAGCAGGAAGAAAAAGAAGCGCGCAAGCGCGAAGCGCGTGCCGCAGCGGCCAAACCCGCCTCCGACGACGACGCTGCAACGCACGAAGCGGATACCGCCAGCGACGCCTAGGCCTTCAATGGCACGGCAGGCGCCTGCCGACCACCACAGGGCCTCGCTCTGCGGACCTGTCGCGCGACGCACCTGCATCGACGCGACACCCGGCCTGGTGCCTAACTGACCTTCTTGGCCAGCATGGTGCCCAGCACGAACAGCACCAGGGCGATGGCGATGCCGGCCCAGAACAGGAACTTGGCGACGCCGATCGCCGCGCCCGCCACGCCGCTGAAGCCGAGCGCGCCGGCGATGAGTCCGATGATGGCGATGATGATGGCCCACTTGATCATGATGCGGTCTTCCCGAAAACGAGGAAAGGCGCACGCCGTCATCGCGTGCGCTGGCGTCTGCAGATGGCCGACGCTGGTTCGGGAGACTAGACAGCGCGGCATGCGCATGCGGTGAAACGCAGATGCACGCGCCGTGCACGGCGCGGCGTCGCATCAGGCGGTGCCGGTCTGCGCAGGCGCCGACGCATCGGCCGGCAGGCTCGCCGGGAACCATTCCGCGCGGCGCAGCCAGCCGGCCAGGAACTCGGCGTCGGCCGGACGCTCCGCCACCAGACGCTGGTAGTAGGCGATGCGCTGCTGCCGGTACTGCGCGTACACCTGTGCCGTGTCCGCACTGGCGAGCGCCGCCAGGGTCGCCGGCCCCATCTCGCCATCGACCGCCAAGCCGGTCGCGCCCAGTTGCTGCAGGACGCGCTGCAGCAGCGAGATCGCGACATCGCCGGCATTGACGTAGAAATCGAACACGAGCTCGGCCACCGTCTGCGAGGCGATCTGATCGGCACCGATCCTGTCCCAGTAGTCGTGCTGGTAGATCGTCGCGGCCTGCTGCACAGTCAATGCGCGCAGGTTTTGCGGCGTCGGCGCTTGGCCCAGCAGCGCTTGCGCGCAGCGCTGGAAGGTGGCCAGGGTGATGCCGTGGTTGGTGGCGCCGCCCGGATCGTTCGGATCATCGACGAAGCAGCCCTCGAACCGCAGCAGCTGTGGGAGATACAGGTCGAACGATGCCATGGCGACGTCCTCGCGATCGATGGGCGGTCAGCGTGGCACCCGTGGCGGCACCATGCAGTGACCGCGGGCACAACGGGCGCGCCGCCAGGCCGCGCACGCACTCATGGCGTGGCCGCCGCCGGCGACGCCGCTGCCCCCTCCGGAAAGCCCAGCGCCTGCTCGGCCGCTCGCGCGGTCAGCGCCATGTCCGCCCAGGCCGGATGCGGCGTGGTGGGCGGGATCTGGCTGCGCATCAGCCGCTGCGGATCGGTCTGGTCGGCGAAGGTCCCGCTCCAGGCCTGCGGCGTCTGCCACAGGGCGTGCTGCAGCACGATCTGCATGTTGGCGATGGAGTGCCGCGCCAGCAGATGCGGGAACCAGGCGCCGTTGACGTCGTAGGCAGTGCGGAACGCCTGCCCCACCGACGCATAGCCGAACGTGGACGGCGGCAGCGACGGCGCGTAGTCCCAGTAGTTGTAGCAGCGCGTGCTGTCGGCCGCGGCGATATGCGCGGCATAGGCCTGTTCCCAGCTCGCGTCGCCGACCATCGGGCTGCAGAAGTTGATGTTGCGGCTGGGCAGCCCCGGCCGGCTCAGCGCCAGGTCCAGCGAGAACAACTGGCTCAGCGCGCCGCCCAGGCTGTGCCCGGTGACGTAGACCTGGGTCGGCGCGAAGTGCTCCAGCAGCGCGAACAACTGCGCGCGCATCGAGGCGCGCATGGCGCCGCCCCTGCCGTTGTAGATGCCGTAGAACCCGGCCGACACCTGCGGCACCGGCGTGACGGTACCGGCGCTGGGCACGAAGGCGGTGGTGGAGAAGTCCAGGTCCTCGTAGATGTCCAGGTCCGAATCGGTGCCGCGGAACGCGAACAGATAGGTCCCGGCGGTGGCGGTGGAACGGAACAGCAGACCGAACAGCTCCTCGCTGCCCCCCAGCGGGTCGCCATCCCAGCCGGACCAGCGGGCGACCAGACGGTAGTCGGACGGCGCCGAGACCGGCTTGCCTTCGTAAGCCGCGTAGGCGGCGATGCTGGCGGCGGCCATCGCCAGGGTCAGTTGCGGCGGCAACAGCGGCTGCGTCGCGGGAATCGCACTCATCGGCAAACGTCCTGTCGGAAAGCGGCGCGTGCCGCGGGCAATCGGCACACGCCTTCCCTGCGGAACCGTGGTCCGTCCGCCACGCTGCATGCGTGGCGTGGTCGCTTAGTAGCACTGGGGATCGGCGCGATGCTTCGATACGCATCGCAGCACGCTGCACATCGCCGCACTTGTCTACACGGGTACGCGCGTACCGGCTCTGCACGTGGCGTGCACCCTCCCGTCACGGACTGCGCGCGCCCCCGCAGGCACAGTGCAGGCGGGCACTGTCGCCCGCTCGGAGATCCGCATGGCCAGCCCGCAAGAACTGGAAGAGAAATTCTGGAAGGCATTGAAGTCCGACCGCACCGTGATGCTGGGTCTGGACGGCGTCGAGGACGGCCACGCCCGGCCGATGACCGCGCAGTTCGAGGGCGATCGCGGCGGCCCGATCTGGTTCTTCACCTCCAAGGACAACGCGCTGGTGCAAAAGCTGACGCAGAGCCAGCGGGTGATCGCGGCATTCAGCGCCAAGAACCACGACCTGTTCGCCAGCATCAGCGGCACGCTCAGCGTCGATAACGACCAGGCGGTGATCGAGCGCCTGTGGAACGGCTTCATCGACGCCTGGTACGAACAGGGCAAGGACGATCCGAAGCTGGCGCTGCTGCGCCTGGACCCGGATCACGCGCAGATCTGGCTCAACGGTTCCAGCCTGATGGCCGGCATCAAGGTGCTGTTCGGCATCGACCCCAAGCGCGACTACCAGGACAAGGTCGCCGACGTGCCGCTGCGCTGAGGCAGACGCGCTCGCCACGCCGCCGTCGCGCCGGCTGCATGCGTGCAGCCGGGGCATCCCGCTCGGCCGGCCGCCTCCTGCCCGCCGGGCGCATCGCGTCTGCATGACATCGAGAAAACGCGCCGCGCTTCATGCGAGCGGCGCATGGCGTCGACCGCGCCGAAGCAACGGGTCATTCGGCCTTTAGCAGTCCACGGATCGCATCGCGCAGCACGGCTTCGGTGGCTCGCAGGGCACGATCGACCTGGTCTTCGGCCGCCGCCTCCGCCAGCCGCAACCACGCCTGCGCCCCCGCCGGGTCGGCGCGCCGCATGGCCATCAATGCCCGGCAGCGCGGGCGCAACGCTGGAGCGATCCAGTCCGCCTCCGCCGTCAGTCCCGCATCCAGCATCTCCATCTCGGCGCTTCCTGCCATTGCACGCGAAAATGCGAATTCGCACCGCAGCAGCATGACCAGCGTCTCCCATTGCGCGGCAGCGTGCCCCGCCTCGGCGAGGCGCTGCTCCATCTGCGGTTGCAGTTCCGCCGCTTGCCGCCACTGACCACGCTGCTGCGCCGCCTTCAACGCAAACCAGCTGTGGCACAAGGCCAGATCGCTGCGTGCGAGCACGTCCAGGCGGGACGGCGACAGCCTGTCCGCGGTGACGCCCTGGCATGTCCACCCATTGAGTTCGGCAAGCACGTACGCCGGGGCATCCGCTTCGTGCCACTGCGCCACATTCACCCATTGCAAGCCGTCGGTTGCTCCCGACCGTCCCTGCACCGGCAACAGATTGATCAGCGCGACCGCGAAGTTGAGGACGCCGATGCCAACGCAGAATGCGCCCAGATTGCTGTCGACCCCGGCGCATCGCGCGGCAAGCCATGCGATCGACGCCATCAGCAGATTGGCCGCCGGCCCGCCGACGATCGTCAATCGATACTGCCGGCGCAGCGACAGGGAGGGATCCGGTACGGGCAGCACGAAACCGATCGGATGGCCCGGACGCACGCGCCGCCAACGCATCCTCCAGCCACGGCGGCGCGCATGCAGTTGCAGCGGACCGATATGGATCAGGTAGACGGTCATGCCCGCGGCACGCGCCGCCAGCACGTGGCCGCACTCGTGCAGCGCCACCGTCGCCATGCCCGCCAGCGGAAGACTGAGCAGGATCACCGGCAACTCGACCATGCCCGGCGCCCAGACGCCCTGGACCAGGGCGATAGCGCCGACCGCCATCGCCGAGACGCCGATCAGCAACAGCACGCCCTGCACGCCTGTCAGGAGCCGATTGAGCCAAGGCGATGGCATCCACGCGCCGCGTGTTGTCCCGGCCGAACTCATGGCCGGCTCCGCGCGGCACCGAGCGGCCACCTGCCAAGCCGGAACTGCGCAGCGCATGCATGCGCAGGCGCCGCCAGCAGGGCGCCACCTTCATGGGCGGCGATCGTCGCCAACGGCGCCAACGGCGCCAGCAAGCAGATCAGCCTCGGCGCCAGCGTGGACACGACAGGGATCCGCGCCTGCGTCGGCGCATGCTGTCTCGCGCTGTCGGCTGCGCCGACCTCCCGTCGCATCGCCCGGTAGCCGCGCATCGCTTCGGCACCCGGCCGCTCTGCCGCACGTTTCGACCAATCACTGGCTGGACCACGCAACGGCGCCACCTAACGGCGATAGCGCACCGCCAGCTGCGCGGCCGCCGCGGCGCGATGCCGGCGCAGGGCCAGGCCGAGCGCACTCATGGTCGCCACATCGGCGTCGCCCGACTGCTCCTCCAGGGCGCGTTGCACGCGCGGCGACAGCCCCCAGTCCGCAGAGATAGCCTTGGCGCAGTGTGCCGACCACGCCTCCAGCATCTCGGTCATCGCCGCCGGCGTTGGCGCAGCCTCGACGTGGCGTGCGTGGACATCGCGCAGCACCTGCACCACCGAGACCGCGCCCAGCCCGCACAACAGCGCCAGCAGCTGCGCGGCGTTCGCATCCTCGCGGTCGGGCCCCTGGGAGGCGGCGTGGGCCGACAGCAGGGTGTGTTCCCACAGCACCGCCGCACAGCGGCCGAAGACGCTGCCGTCGTCCACGATCACCGGTTGCAGCAGCGCCGCCAGCACGATCTGGCGCAGGCCCTCGGTGCCGAGCAGGGCCACCGCCCGCTCCAGGTTCTCGATCGGCTCGGGATGGCGGCGGTAGACGACGCTGTTGGCGATGCGCAGCAGGTTGCCGGCCAGCGCCGGGTCCTGGCCCAGGATCGTGGCGATGGAATGGGCGCCGGCGGTCGGGTCGTTGATCGCGCGGGTGAGCTGCGGCAGCAGGTGCGGGCGTCGCGGCGTGTAGCGCGGATGCGCGTCGATGCGCGCCAGCACCGCGGCGGCCTCGGCCATGACCGCCGGCGCAGGCGTGGCCGACGTGCTCACCGGCCGGCCGGCGAATGCCAGCTCGCACAGGCGCGCCAGGATCGCGGCGTCCGGCACCGGATCCAGATCGAGCAGGGCCGGGTCGGCGAAAGGGTCGAGGCCCGGGTCCACCGGGGCAACAGGCGCGACTGGCGCGGTGGGTGCAGACACTGCCGGTGCCGCGGATACGTCGGCATCCTCGGCATGGACGCGCGCCTGCGGCGCCTCGGCCGCATCGCCAGGGCCACGCCGCAGCCACCACCACAGTCCGCCCCCCAGCACCAGCGCACCCGCACTGATGGCAATCCACATGATCGGCACGATCGTCGTCATCCGCAAAACATCGCCAGGTCCCCGCGCCCGGCCACCGGTGCGCGCCCACGCGGCACGCCATGTCATTCAAGCACGCCGCGCGGGTTTCTGCGCAACGCCGACGTGATGCGGTGGCCGACCGCCGTGAGGCGGTCATGGACAACGCGCGATCGCGCCACCCAGCAGCAAGCAAGCGGCGTGCCGACACCGCGCTGCACCACTCCATCAGCCTGTTGCGCCGCTCCTCGCTGCCGCCTGCGGGCGGCACGTGTCGGGTCTGGTCGGGGCGATGGGGCTTGAACGCCGCCCTTTGGGGGGCGACGGCCGCCCGCACGCTCAGTGCGGCGCCGGCGCCGGAGCGGTGCGATGCCCGTAGCTGAGTACCCGCGTCAACTTCCAACCGTCCGGGTCCTGGCGCCACACCATCACGAACTTGGCGATGCCCTCGCAGCGGCCGCTGGCCAGCTCGCAGAAGCGGTGCTCGCCTTCCTCGATCGCCCCGAAGTCCTTGATCGGATAGACCCGCAACGTACCGGGCAGCAACTCGCGGCGGACCTTGCCGCAGATCCATTTGCGCGTGTTGTCGACGACGCTCGCGCGGTCCCAGGTGACGCCGCCGGTGTCGTGGTAGAACTCCACGTCCGGCACGAACGACGACTCGAACGCCGCCAGGTCGCAGCGGTTGTAGGCCTCGAACAGGCGCTGGTCCAGCGCCGCGACGGTGTCGAACAGCGGCCCCGCCGCCCCATCCCCGGCCGGTTCCGCCGCGCGGGTCGTCGCCGCGCACGCCATCAACACTGCCAATGCTCCCCAGACTTTCATCGGCACCCTCTGCGTGAATCGATGGGACACTATGAGACCGCCCAGGCCGCGGCCGCAAGATTGCCGCATGCGCTAGCGCGGCGCCGCAGAAGCGCACGCGGCAGGCCCCCTCGCCGACGCCGGCGCGCCGGCGTCGGCAGCCACGACCGTCGGCGCCTACATGTTGCGCCGATACTCGCCGCCCACCTCGTACAGCGCATGGCTGATCTGGCCCAGGCTGTGAGTCTTGACCGCCTCCATCAGCGCCGCGAACACGTTGCGGCGCTCGCGCGCGGTGCGCTGCAACGCGCCCAGGCCGGCGCCGTCGGCGGCCAGCGCCAGCGCGTTGCGGCGCTGCTGCCAGTCGCGCACGTTGCCGATCTGCTGATCCTTCTCCTGCTCGGTGGAGCGGATCAGCTCGATCTCGGTCGCGGTCTCGCCGGCATGCTCCTTGGGCAGGAAGGTGTTGACCCCGACCAGCGGCAGACTGCCGTCGTGCTTCTTGTGTTCGTAGTACAGGCTCTCTTCCTGGATCTTGCCGCGCTGGTACATGGTGTCCATCGCGCCGAGCACGCCACCGCGCTCGCTGATCGCCTCGAACTCCTTGTACACCGCTTCTTCCACCAGGTCGGTGAGCTGCTCGACGATGAAGCTGCCCTGCCAGGGGTTCTCGCAGAAGTTCAGCCCCAGCTCCTTGTTGATGATCATCTGGATCGCCACCGCGCGGCGCACGCTCTCCTCGGTCGGCGTGGTGATCGCCTCGTCGTAGGCGTTGGTGTGCAGGCTATTGCAGTTGTCGAACAGCGCGTACAGCGCCTGCAGCGTGGTGCGGATGTCGTTGAACTGGATCTCCTGCGCGTGCAGCGAACGGCCCGAGGTCTGGATGTGGTACTTCATCATCTGGCTGCGCTCGTTGCCGCCGTAGCGCTCGCGCATCGCCCGTGCCCAGATCCGCCGCGCCACGCGGCCGATCACCGTGTACTCCGGGTCCATGCCGTTGCTGAAGAAGAAGCTCAGGTTCGGCGCGAAATCGTCGATGTGCATGCCGCGCGCCAGGTAGTACTCGACGATGGTGAAACCGTTGCTGAGAGTGAAGGCGAGCTGGCTGATCGGGTTCGCGCCGGCCTCGGCGATGTGGTAACCGGAGATGGACACCGAGTAGAAGTTGCGCACCTTCTGCTCGACGAAATACTGCTGGATGTCGCCCATCATGCGCAGCGCGAACTCGGTGCTGAAGATGCAGGTGTTCTGCGCCTGGTCTTCCTTGAGAATGTCGGCCTGCACCGTGCCGCGCACGCTGGACAGGGTCTGCGCCTTGATCTGCGCGTAGGTCTCCGCGTCCAGCAACTGGTCGCCGCTGACCCCGAGCAGGGCCAGGCCGAGGCCGTCGTTGCCCGGCGGCAACGCGCCGTGATAGCGCGGGCGTTCGCGGCCTTCGAACAATCGGGCCAGGGTCTGCTCGGCCTGGGCCCAGCGCTGCGCGTCGGCCTTGAGATGTTTCTCCACCTGCTGGTCGATGGCGGTGTTCATGAACATCGCCAGGATCATCGGCGCCGGACCGTTGATGGTCATCGACACGCTGGTGGTCGGCGCGCACAGGTCGAAGCCGGAGTACAGCTTCTTCATGTCGTCCAGGGTCGGGATGTTGACCCCGGAGTTGCCGATCTTGCCGTAGATGTCCGGGCGCGGCGCCGGGTCCTCGCCGTACAGGGTGACGCTGTCGAAAGCGGTGGACAGACGCGCGGCCGGCTGGCCGACGCTCAGGTAATGGAAGCGCCGGTTGGTGCGCTCGGGCGTGCCCTCGCCGGCGAACATGCGGATCGGATCCTCGCCGGTGCGCCGGTACGGATACACGCCGCCGGTATACGGATAGCTGCCGGGCAGGTTCTCCTTGCCGAGGAAGGTCAGCAGTTCGCCCCAGCTCTTGTAGCGCGGCGCGGCGATCTTCGGAATGGACTGGTGGCTCAGCGACTGCCGGTAGTTCTCCACCCGGATCGGCTTGCCGCGCACCGCGTATTCCGTGACCGGGTCGGTGATCGACTTCAGCCGCTGCGGCCACTCGCGCAGCAGCTTCAGCGACTCGCTGGACAGCGACTGCAAGGCATCGTTGTAGCGCTGGCGCAGGAGCAGCAGGCTGGCGTCGACGGCGTCGACGGCGTCGGCGGACGCATCGGCGGATACGCGCGACGCCGGCAGCAGATCCTGCGCCGCATACAGTTCCAGCTGCGCCGGCAACCGCGGATCCTGCAGTTCGTGCAGCGCCTGCCAGAACGCCTGCGCGCGGTCGGCGGCCTCGGCCTGGCGCAGCACCCCGGCATTGATCGTCCGGCCCTGCTCGGCGATCTCGGCCAGGTAGCGCACGCGCGCGCCGGGGATCAGCACGGTGGCGCGCGGCTCCTTCAGCGTGGTGTCGAGCTGCGGGCGGAAATCGCAGTGCACCGGCGGGCCAGCGGCGGCATCCGCCTGCGCCGTCAGCTTGTCGCGCAGCAGACGGCACAGATTGACGAACATCCAGCTCACGCCGGGGTCGTTGAACTGGCTGGCGATGGTCGGATACACCGGCACCGCCTCGTCCTCCAGCTGGAACGCCGCGCGGTTGCGCCGCCACTGCTTGCGCACGTCGCGCAGCGCGTCCTCGGCGCCGCGCCGGTCGTACTTGTTCAGCACCACCAACTCGGCGAAGTCGAGCATGTCGATCTTCTCCAGCTGGCTCGGCGCGCCGTAGTCGCTGGTCATCACGTACACCGGGAAATCGACCAGGTCGACGATCTCCGAATCGCTCTGGCCGATACCGGCGGTCTCCACGATCACCAGGTCGTAGCCGACCGCCTTCAACAACGCGATGCAGTCCTTCAGCACCCGGTTGGTGGCGGCGTGCTGGCGCCGCGTGGCCATCGAACGCATGTACACGCGCGGGCTGCGCAGCGCGTTCATGCGGATGCGGTCGCCGAGCAGCGCGCCGCCGGTGCGGCGCCGGCTGGGGTCGACCGACACCACCGCGATGCGCATCTGCGGGAAGCTGGCCAGGAAGCGGTTGAGCAGTTCGTCGGTGACCGAGGACTTGCCGGCACCGCCGGTGCCGGTCAGGCCCAGCACCGGTGCGGCGCGCCGGCTGCGCGGCTCGGCCGCGGACGCTGCGCCGGACTGCCACTGTTTGCGCAACAGCGCCAGTTCCGCCTCCGAGAACGCCCCGTCCTCGATCGCCGACAGCATCCGGCCGATCCCGATCTCGTCGTCGATGTCCGGCAGCGGGGAGCCGGCCGGCGTCGCGCCACGCGCCTCCGCCGCGGTCTCGCGCCCTTGCCCGGCACGCGCCACCACGTCCTCGATCATCTCCACCAGGCCCATCTTCATGCCGTCGTTGGGGTGGTAGATGCGCTCCACGCCATAGGCCTGCAGTTCGGCGATTTCCTCCGGCGTGATGGTGCCGCCACCGCCACCGAATACGCGTACATGGCCGGCGCCGCGCTCGCGCAGCATGTCGACCATGTACTTGAAGTACTCCACGTGCCCGCCCTGGTAGGACGACAGCGCGATCGCGTCGGCATCCTCGTGCAGCGCCGCGCGCACCACGTCCTCGACGCTGCGGTTGTGGCCGAGATGGATCACCTCGGCGCCCTGCGCCTGGATCAGGCGGCGCATGATGTTGATCGCCGCATCGTGGCCGTCGAACAGGCTGGCGGCGGTGACGAAACGCAGGGGACTGGCGTCGGTCTGCGGCAACGGAACGCGGGACGCGGGAAGGCTCATCGTGCGGACATCGAAAAGAGAATGCCGCGATTCTAGGCGCGCAGCGCGACGCGGGCAGGTTGCGCTGCAGCATGCAGACCTGCGTCCACTGGCGGCTAGCACGCCGCTGCACCTGGCTATCCGCTGCATGAATACGCCCTCGGAAACGCGTCAACAACCGTGCCGGTCGCGGCGTTTCCTCCCGCGTCGGCAGCCCGCCGATGCCTTCGGAGACATCGCATGTTCGCTCGTCCCTTGTTGCTGGCCACCCTGCTCGGCGGCACGCTCGCCGGCGCCATGGCCGCCGCGCCCGCGCAGGCGCGCGAAGTGGTGGAACTGTCGGTCCGCACCGCGCCACCGCCGCCTCGGGTGGAACGGGTGGTGGTGCGGCCCGGCTATGTCTGGATGCCCGGTTACTGGCAATGGAACGGACGCCACCACGTCTGGGTCGCCGGCCGCTACGTGGTGGAACGGCCGGGCTACGTCTACGTCGGCCCGCGCTGGGAGCATTACGGCCCCGCCTATCGCTTCCACGCCGGCTATTGGGTACGCCGCTAGTCCATCCATCCCCAGGGAGACGCGATCGCCGTGCCGGCGGCGATCGCGGCCCACACCACCGCGGCATGCGGGGCCGCGGCGGTACGGGCCCACCGCTGCCAACCACGGCTACCGACCGCTGCCGCCCCACGGCGCCGGCGCTCGTCCCGTGCCACTGCACCGGCTCGGCCACCGTCAGCACTCGACCGACCAGATCCGCCATCGCACCGCCCGCACCCGGGTGCCCAGCGCCATTGCCGCAGAAGCTCGCGTCCCGCCACCACGCAAGCCGCCCGGCGAACCGGCACGCCACCTGCCCGACTGGCGTCGCACAGAGCCGCGAGATTCCCGCGCGTGGCCGCGGCGCCGTCGCGCGGGCGGCCGGCAATTGCTTTAAAATGTCGGCATCGCGACGCTCAGGGCCTGTTCCGGAACCGTCGCGTTTTTGTTTTGCGCCACCCACCAGGCACGTTCCTGGACCATGGTGTCCGACACCTGCAACGCCAGCGGAGCCCCCATGCTTTTCGAAACGCTAGCCAACACCGGCCACGAACAGGTCGTCTTCTGCCACAACCGCGACGTGGGACTGCAGGCGATCATCGCCATCCACAACACCGTGCTCGGCCCGGCGCTGGGCGGCGTGCGCATGCGCCCCTACGCCAACACCGAGTCCGCCCTGCAGGACGCGCTGCGGCTCAGCCGCACCATGACCTACAAGAACGCGCTGGCCGGGCTCAACATCGGCGGCGGCAAGGCGGTGATCATCGGCGACCCGAAGAGCGACAAGTCCGAAGCGCTGTTCCGCGCCTTCGGCCGCTACGTCGATTCGCTGGGCGGCCGCTACATCACCGCCGAGGACGTCGGCACCGACGTCAACGACATGGAGCAGATCTACCTGGAGACCGAGTACGTCACCGGCGTGCACCAGGTGCACGGCGGCTCCGGCGACCCGGCCCCGTTCACCGCCTACGGCGCGCTGCAGGCGCTGATGGCCTCGCTGCAGCGCAAGTTCGGCCACGAGGAGATCGGCAAGACCAGCATCGCCGTGCAGGGCCTGGGCCACATCGGCATGGAGCTGGTGAAGCTGCTCAAGGAACGCGGCGCCAAGCTGTTCGTGACCGACCTGGACCCGGCGCTGGTCGCGCGCGCGGTGGCCGAATACGGCGCCGAAGCGGTGGACCCGGACGATATCTACGACGTCGCCGCCGACGTGCTGGCGCCGTGCGCCATGGAGAGCGCGCTCGACGAGGCCAAGCTGCCGCGGCTCAAGGTCAAGATCGTCTGCGGCACCGCCAACAACCAGTTGGCCAATGCCGCGGTCGGCGAGGAACTGCACCGCCGCGGCATCCTCTACGCGCCCGACTACGCGGTCAACGCCGGCGGCGTGATGAACGTGTCGCTGGAGATCGACGGCTACAACCGCGAACGCGCGATGCGGCTGATCCGCAGCATGTACCACAATCTCGGCAAGATCTTCGACCTGTCCGAGCGCGAGAACATTCCGCCGCAACAGGCCGCCGACCGCATCGCCGAGGCGCGCATGCAGGCGATCGGCAAGCTCAAGCTGCCGCTGGGCCGCACCGCGCCGCGCTCGATGGGCCATCTGCGCGGCGAGTGACGCCACGCGCCGCCTGCGCCGCAGGCGGAAGGCCGCAGATCGCAGGGCCGGGACGTCCCGGCCCTGCTTGACGGATCGACCCCGCACCGGCGCCGCACGCGCCGGGCCGGGTCCCCGGACTCAGAAGCCCAGGCGATAGCGCAGCGACACCGCGCGGTCGTCGCCGCGCGGGCCGAAGCGCTGGTCGTAGCCCAGCCCCAGCAGCCCGCCGTTCCAGCGCGTCTGCAGGCTGGCGCCGAACAGGCCGCCGGAGCGCGCCGGCTGCAGGTCCACCAGCGGCGCCCAGGCATTCACGCCGACGAAGCTGGCCTGCCGGTCCAGTCCCTGCGCGGCCAGCGTCTGCTGCCACTCGGCATAGCCCTGCAGCGACCAGCCGCGCCCGCCGAATCCGCCGCGCAGGCCGGCCAACGCCTGGCTGCGCGAGGAACTGGCGGCACCGGCCATCAGCCCGAAGCCATCGCCACCCTGTTCGCGGAAGCCATCGCTGTCGATGCGGCTGTAGTCGGCGCCGGCATACGGGGTCAGCCACGCCGGGCCGCGCCCGAGCCGATAGCCGACCTCCACGCTGGAGGACAGGAAGCGGCCGGCATAACGGCTGGAGGCGTCGGCGACGGTGTCGCCGAGCAGCAGGCTGCGGTCGAGCTGGCGCTGGTACTGGCCGCTGCCCAGTTGCGCCAGCGCGTACGCATTGCCCGCCATCGCGCCGAGATAGGCCTGGCCCTGCACCTGGCGGTTGCGGCTGCGGTCCAGGCTGCCGGCGTCGCTGGCGCGGCTCTCGCCGAAGGCGAAGCCGGCCACCGCGTGTTCGCCCAGGCGCAGGTCCTGGCCCATCAGCCAGCCATCGAGCTGGAACTGGCTGCCGGCGAAGCTGCCCTGCCCGGTCTCGCCCAGGCGCTGGCTCCAGGCGCCGACCGCGCGCGGCTGGTCGACCAGCGTGTCGAAGCGGCTGGACAGCGCGCGCCGCTGCAGGTCCATGGTGTCGAAGGTCATCGCGGTGGCCGCGGCATGCGCCTCGCCGGACAGGCTGCGCAGGGTCGCCGACGCCGCCGCCACGCTCGGCGACTGCTGCACCGCGCCGGCCGCCTTGAGCAGGGCGCCGTCGACCGTGGCCGGATCGTGGCTCAGCTGCGTGTTGAGCTGCGCGAACGCCGCATCCACGCGCGTCGCCGAGGCCAGCGTGGCGGCGGTGATGTTGCCGAAGCTGGCCGCGGCCGCGGTGACGCTCAGCGACTGCACGGTGATCGAGGCGCTGGTGGCGTCGTAGGACAGCGACGAGGTCAGGAACACGTTCGACGGCGTGGTCACCGAGGCGAAGGTGCCGGTGAGCCCGCCGTTGGCCTGCAGCACCGTGTACGCGGTGTTGTTGACCACGTAGTCGCGCTTGCCGAGCACGTACAGCGAACCGCCCTGCAGGGTGGCGCTGCCGCCGACCGAGAGCTTGTCGCCGACCAGCAGGGCCAGGCGGCCGTTGCTGCTCTGCACGTAGTTGCCGCTCAGGCTCAGCGTGGCCGCACCGACCTGGAAGGTGCCGGCATTGGCGACGCTGCCGCCGAGCGCGCCGGTGCCGACGAAGGTGGCGCCATTGCTGATCGCCACGTTCGAGCTGCCCAGGCTGGCCGCGCTGAGCGTGCCGCCCTGCACCTGGGTGTCGCCGCTGTAGGTGTTCTGGGTGCCGCTGAGATTCAGCGTGCCGCTGCCCTGCTTGATCAGCCCGCCGCTGCCGGCGATGTTGTTGGCCCAGGTCGAATTGCCGGTGAATCCCACCGTCACGTCACCCCAGTCGAAGCGGCCCGGTCCCTGCACGGCCTTGCCGACGTTGAGCAGGCCGTAGCCGAAGGTCGCGTCCACGCCGGGCGTGCCCAGGTCGGTGGCGGTGCCGAGCAGGGTCTGCCGGACCAGGTCGTTGGTGAAGTACGGGAAGGCCTGCCAGACCAGCGCCGCCGCGCCGGACACCAGCGGCGCCGCGAACGAGGTGCCGCTGCCGTAGTAGTAGTCGGGGTTGCTGGTGGAGGTGGTCGCCTTGGGATCGACGAACACCTCGGTGCCGGGCGCGACCAGGCAGTAGCGCATCGCCGCGCCGCAGGCGTTGGAGTACGAGGCCAGTTGCGTGCCGGTGCTCGAATCGGTCGCTGCCACCACCAGCCAGCCGCGCTCCAGGTCCGCCGCCGGCAGCGTGCCGTTGGGGCCGGCCTTGCTGGGCAGCGAGGCGATGTCCGAGGGCGTGGCCTTGGATTCGTTGCCGGCGGCGAACACCACCAGGCCACCGTTGCCGAGCACGAACGGGCGGTACTCGGCGGCGATGGCATTGGTCGAGTTCAGGTCGGTCCAGTAGATGCCGCCCCACGAGTTGTTCATCACCTTGACGCCGGCATTGATCAGGTCCTGGTGCACTTGGGTCAAGCCCAGTCCGCCGCTGACCTGGTTGCCGCTGCCGCTGCCGTCGTCCTTGGGCGGCGTGTCGGAAATGATGCGCGCGGACACGATCTGCGCGCCCGGCGCGATGCCGCCCGGCCACTGCCCGACCGACTTGCCTGCCGCCAGCTGCGCCACGGTGGTGCCGTGGCCGTCGACGTCGTCGACCTTGGTGTTGTTCTGGCTCGGATCGACGTAGATCAGGTTCGACACCACCCGCCCGGCCAGGGCCGGATGGTTGCGGTTGACGCCGGTGTCGACCACGCCGATGCGGTAACCGCTGCCGTCGTAGCCGGCGTTGTGCGCGGCCAGCGTATTGGTCAGGGTCAGGTGCGCGTCGAACGCCGGCTGGGGCGGCGGCGGCGAGGTCGGAGGTGGCGACGTCGGCGGCGGCGGAGGCGGCGGCGGTGGTGGGGGCGGAGGCGGAGAGGTCGGTGGCGGAGTGCCATGGGTCAGATTTCCGCCACCGCCACCGCCGCCACCGCACGAGGTGAGCGCAACCGCTACCGCGGCCGCCAATAGCGACCGTGCCATCAATGCCCGCATGTCCTTCCCCTCAAATGTCGTCTGCCGGCCATACGGCCGGTGTTGCCCCCGTTAGCGGCCGCCGACGACGGCGCTGAACCACGTCAAATCTACACTGGAATGCAAACCATAGGACTGGCCCGGCGGTGGACGCAATTGGCAGAACCCGCGCCGCGGCCGATAATCGGCACACCACTTTCGTAAGGGTTTGCCATGACCGAGATCGTCATCGCCGCGGCCAAGCGCACCGCCATCGGCGCGTTCCTGGGCCAGTTCAACGGCGTGCCCACGCCGACGCTGGGCGCCGCGGCCATCCGCGCCGCGCTGGAGCAGTCCGGCATCCCCGCCGCCGACGTTTCCGAAGTCATCATGGGCTGCGTGCTGCCGGCCAATCTCGGCCAGGCCCCGGCACGTCAGGCCGCGCGCGCGGCCGGCGTGCCCGACGGCACCGGCGCCACCACCATCAACAAGGTCTGCGGCTCGGGCATGAAGGCGGTGATGCTCGGACACGACCTGATCAAGGCCGGTTCGGCCAGCATCGTCGTCGCCGGCGGCATGGAATCGATGAGCAACGCGCCGCACCTGCTGCCGAACTCGCGTACCGGCAACCGCTACGGCAACTTCCAGGCGGTCGACCACATGGCCTGGGACGGCCTGACCAATCCCGACGACGGCCAGGCGATGGGCGTGTTCGGCGAGGCCACCGCGGAGAAGTTCGGCTTCAGCCGCCAGGACCAGGACGCGTTCGCGATCGAATCGGTGAACCGCGCGCAGGCCGCGCAGCGCGATGGCGCCTTCGCCGATGAGATCGTCCCGGTCGCCGTGGCCACCCGCAAGGGTGAGGTACGGGTCGACAGCGACGAGCAGCCGGGCAAGTCCGACGTGACCAAGATCCCGGCGCTGAAGCCGGCGTTCAAGAAGGACGGCACAGTCACCGCGGCCAGCTCCTCGAGCATCTCCGACGGTGCCGCCGCGCTGGTGCTGCTGGGCGCCGACGAGGCCGCCCGCCGCGGCGTCGCGCCGCTGGCGCGGATCGTCGGCCACACGACCTTCTCGCAGGCGCCGGAATGGTTCACCACCGCGCCGGTGGGCGCGATCCGCAAGCTGCTCGACCAGGTCGGCTGGAGCCTGGACGACGTCGACCTGTTCGAGATCAACGAAGCCTTCGCCGTGGTGGCGATGGTGCCGATCAAGGAACTGGGCCTGGACCACGCCAAGGTCAACGTCCATGGCGGCGCCTGCGCGCTCGGCCATCCGATCGGCGCCTCCGGTGCGCGGCTGCTGGTGACATTGCTAAATGCGTTGCGCAGCCGTGGCGGCCGCCGCGGAATCGCGACGCTGTGCATCGGCGGTGGCGAAGCGACAGCGGTCGCCATCGAGTTGATTTGATTGGGATTAACCCCTGAAACACAAAAATGAATGCGCGTGCGCTTGACAGCCGACTTTGGCTTGTCATCATGTTGAGGGCGCGCATTCGCGCGTTGCCTAACTAAACGACGAGGATAGACACAATGAGCATCAACAAGCTGCTGATCGCAATGGCCCTGGGCCTGGCCCTGGCCGCGTGCTCGAAGCAGGAGCAGGCCCAGGACGCCGCCGCTTCGGCTAACGAAGCCGCCACCGACGCGCAG
>NZ_AQOK01000023.1:0-9023 GCF_000364645.1 Xanthomonas sp. SHU 308
GCCGGCCGCCGCCCAGGCCCTGCCGCAGGTGCAGGCGCTGCGCGCGGATCCGGCGCTGCTGGCGGCGCTGCCGCGGGTGCGCGATGCGGCCGGGGTGCCGGTCTACGTCATCGATCCGAACGGTTTCGTGGTGCTGCGCTATGCCCCCGGGTTCGACCCGGCCGGGTTGCGCGCGGACCTGGCGAAACTGCTGAAACTCCTGTGAGCCGCTTCCTATGACCTTGTTCGCGCGCCCGGCGCTGTTCCGGCATTTCCACCGCATGGCCTGGCTGGCGGCGCTGTTCACCGCCAGCACCATCATGTTCGGCTCGTTCGTGCGCCTGTCCGATGCGGGCATGAGCTGCCCGGATTGGCCGACCTGCTACGGCCGCATCACCTGGCCGCAGACCAGTGCCGAAGCCGATACCCACGCCGCCAGCAAGATCCGGCCGCTGGAGACGCACAAGGCGTGGCGCGAGCAGATCCACCGCTTCCTGGCCGGTGCGCTGGGCGTGGAAGTGTTGGTGCTGTCGCTGCTGGCGGCGCGGCGGCGCCGGCTCGGCATCGCCCAGATCGTCACGGCGGCGGCGCTGGTGGCGCTGTCGATCCCGCTGTACATGTCCGGCTGGCCGGGGCTGGCGATGCTGGTGGCGGTCGGCGGCGAGGCGATCCTGCTGCTGGCGGCGCTGCGCTGGTCCAACGACGACCTGGCCCGTGCCGCGGTGCTGACCCTGTCGGTGGTGATCTTCCAGGCCCTGCTGGGCATGTGGACGGTGACCCTGCTGCTCAAGCCGATCGTGGTGATGGGGCATCTGCTGGGCGGCCTGCTGATGTTCTCGCTGCTGGTGTGGATGGCCTGGCGCGCCACCCATCTGCCGATCACCCTGGCCGATGCGCCGCGCCTGAAGTGGCTGCTGCGCCTGGGCGTGGCGGTGCTGGTGCTGCAGATCGCCCTGGGCGGCTGGGTCAGCGCCAACTACGCGGCGTTGGCCTGCGGCGGCGGCAGCTGGTCGGCCGACAACTTCCCGCGCTGCGTCAGCCAGTGGTGGCCGCCGCACGATTTCCGCGAGGGCTTCACCCTGTGGCGCGGTATCGGCGTGGACTACGAAGGCGGCGTGCTCGACGGCGCGGCGCGCATCGCCATCCAGATGGCGCACCGGATGATGGCGATGGTGGTGGCGGCCTACCTGCTGTGGCTGAGCTGGCGCCTGAGCCGCACGCCGGGCATGCGCGGCTGGGCCGCGGCGCTGGCGCTGCTGCTGGTCGCGCAGGTGTGCCTGGGCATCCTCAACGTCAAGCTGGCGCTGCCCCTGCCGGTGGCGGTGCTGCACAACGCCGGCGCGGTGGCGCTGCTGTTCGTGCTGGTGTCGTTGCTGGCGCGCTTGCGGGCGCCGCAATGAGCGCGCATCGCGTCCACTGGCGCGACTACTGGGACCTGACCAAGCCCAAGGTCGTGGCGCTGATCGTGTTCACCGCCCTGGTCGGCATGTGCCTGGCGATCCCGGGGCTGCCGACCTGGGCGCAGGTGCGCACCGGCCTGCTCGGCTTCTTCGGCATCTGGCTGGCGGCCTCGGCGGCGGCGGCGATCAACCAGCTGCTGGACGCGCGCATCGATGCGCAGATGGCGCGCACCTCCTGGCGTCCGCTGGTGGTGGGCAAGGTGCTGCCGTGGCAGGTGCTGCTGTTCGCCACCCTGCTGACGGCGCTGTCGATGACCGTGCTGGTGGTGTGGGTCAACGGGATCACCGCGGTGCTGACCTTCGCCTCGCTGATCGGCTATGCGGTGATCTACACGGTGTTCCTCAAGCGCACCACGCCGCAGAACATCGTCATCGGCGGCCTGGCCGGCGCGGCGCCGCCGCTGCTGGGCTGGGCCGCGATCACCGGCATGCAGGGCCAGTGGGACTGGGCCTATGCCTCGCTGTTGGTGCTGATCATCTTCGTGTGGACGCCGCCGCACTTCTGGGCATTGGCGATCTTCCGCCGCGCCGACTACGCCAAGGCCTCGATCCCGATGCTGCCGGTCACCCATGGCGTGGCGCATACCCGCCGGCAGATCCTGGTGTACACGGTGCTGCTGGTGGTGGTGACGCTGCTGCCGGTAGCGGTGGGCATGAGCGGGGTGTTCTACCTCGGCGGCACCCTGGTGCTGGACGCGGTGTTCCTCTGGTACGCCTGGCGCATGCTCGACCCGCCGGACGAGATGTTCTCGATGCGCATGTTCGGCTACTCCATCGTGTACCTGATGGCGCTGTTCGCGTTCCTGCTGGTCGATCACTGGATCGCCTGAACGGCTTGTTCAGCTTTCCGCTCAAGTGTTGCCGGTCGCGGTCGTTACCAGGCGAACGACCAAGATCGGCAAAGCCGCGGAGACATCCATGTGGGGCAAGAGCAAGCAAGACGCGGCGAAGCTGCAGGCACTGACCGAGCGCCTGCGCGAGGCCGAGGCCGAGCGTGACCGCGCCCGTGCGCAGGCCGACAGCGCCCTCGCCAATCTGGACGACATGCGCGTCCGTTTCGACCTGGTCACCAAGGCGACCACCGACGGCCTGTGGGAAATGCGGGTGATCGCCGGCGATCCGGTCAACCCCGCCAACGAATTCTGGTGGTCCTCGCAGTTCCGCGCGATGCTGGGCTTCTCCTCCGAGCTCGACTTTCCCAACGTACTCGACAGCTGGGCCTCGCGCCTGCACCCGGACGACAAGCAGGCCACGCTGGACGCGTTCGCCGCGCACCTGGGCGACCGCAGCGGCCAGACCCCGTACGACGTGGACTACCGCCTGCAGCTGAAGAACGGCCAGTACCGCTGGTTCCGCGCGATAGGCACCACCCAGCGCGACGCCCAGGGCTTACCGCTGCGGGTGGCCGGCGCGCTCACCGACATCACCGAGCGGCGCGAGCGCGAGGCGTTCCTGGACATCGTGCTGACGCGCTTCGAGCTGGGCCAGCAGATGCTCAACGACGGCCTGTGGGACATGAGCGTGACCGCCGGCGACCCGATCAACCCGGCCAACGAGTTCTGGTGGTCGCCGCAGTTCCGCGCGTTGCTGGGCTTCGCTTCCGAGGCCGAGTTCCCCAACGTGCTCGACAGCTGGTCCTCGCGCCTGCATCCGGAGGACGCGGAATTCGCGCTCAATGCCTTCGCGTCGCATATCAACGACCGCACCGGCCGGACCGGCTTCGACATTCAGTATCGGATCAAGCTGAAGAGCGGTGAGTACCGCTGGGTCCACGCGCGCGGCCTGACCAAGCGCGCCGCCGACGGCACCCCGCTGCGTGCGGTCGGCGCGTTGCTGGACATCCATGCCACGCGTCAGCTCGGCGAGGCGGCGCACACGCTGCAGACCGCGGCCGCGGAGATGGTCGAGGACAACAACGATCTGGCCCGGCGTACCGAGCAGCAGGCCGCGGCGCTGGAAGAGGCGGCCAGCTCGATGGAGGAGATCACCGGCACCGTGCAGCGCAACGTCGAGCACGTCGGTCACGCCAACCGCCTGGTGGATGGTGCCAGCGACGTCGCCCAGCGCGGTGGCGAGGTGGTGCGCGACGTGGTGCAGACCATGGCCGGCATCGAGAGCGCCTCGCGCAAGATCGCCGACATCATCAGCGTGATCGACGGCATCGCCTTCCAGACCAACATCCTGGCGCTGAACGCGGCGGTGGAAGCGGCGCGTGCGGGCGAGCAGGGCCGTGGTTTCGCCGTGGTCGCCACCGAAGTGCGCAGCCTGGCGCAGCGCTGCGCCGATGCGGCCAAGGAAGTGCGCGGCCTGATCGCCAGCTCCAGCGAGCAGGTCGATCGCGGTTCGGCGCTGGTCGCACGCGCCGGCGCCACCATGGAAGAACTGCTCGGCTCGGTGCGCGAGGTGCAGCGCATCATGACCGACATCGCCGGCGCCAGCCGCGAGCAGAGTGCCGGCATCGGCCAGGTCAACCAGATCGTGGTGCAGATGGACACCGCCACGCAGCAGAACGCGGCGCTGGTCGAAAAGATGGCCGAAGCGGCGCGCGCGCTGGAAAACCAGGCCAGCGGCCTGAACGCGCATACCGCCAAGGAGCAGCAGCGCGCGGCCAACCAGGCGCCGGTGCGCGTGGCGGCCTGATCGGGAGCGGCCCAGCCCACGGCGCGTCTGCCGCGTCGTGGGCGTGAGGGGGGCTGTCGCGTCCTGCGACGCGGCAGATCCGCCGGGTCGGGAGCAGGCAGCTGTGCAGGCACCGGCGGTCGCCGCCGGCGCAGTGCCCTGCCGTGGTGCGCGAGGCGCCTCTCGCGCTCACCCCAACCAATGCTGGCAGCCGTCGCCTGCCTGGCTGCCGCAGCTTTGCTGCATCTTGTGCTGCAGCCGCGCGAGCACCGCGCTGCCGTCGTGGCCCTTGCTCCAGGCCTGCAGGGTCTTGGCCAGGGTATCGAAACGCTGCCGGGTGCGCTGGTGATAGCCGTCGGGCTGGCCTGCCAGTTCTCCGATCACCCGGCCGGCGGCCGCCTCGATCGCCGCCGCGTTGTCCGGCTGTAGCCGGACCAGCCCATCGACATAGAGCACGCCCCACTGCACGCGGGTGGCCGGGCCCTGCGCGCTCTCGTAGGCCTTTTTCAGCCAGAACAGCGCCGTCTGCTTGTCGCCGCGCGCCTCGGCCAGGCCGGCCAGTTCCGGCATGTAGTAGTACGGGGTCTTGCTGCGCTGAAGCTCGGCCAGCAGCAGTTGTTCGGCACCGGCGCTGTCGCCGGCGCCGTCCAGCAGGCCGGCGGCGCTGCTGATCGTGGACTGGCGTTCGTAGTCGGTCCTGGCGGCCTGCTCGGCCCAGTGCACGCGCTGCTGCACCTTGGCGACCACCGCCGGCGGCAGCGGCGGATGCGGACCGTCGCCGGCCTCGGCCGGCTGGCCTTGCGCCAAGCGTGCCAAGGCGATGTCCGCGGCGGCGGTGTCCAGGCGATCGCTGATCGGCAGGCTGCTGTCGGCGTAGACCTGGTCCAGCGCATGGGTCAGTGCGGCGGACAGCGTGTTGCGCTCGGCGGCGTCGCTGGCCGCGGCCTGCACCAGTTCGCGCGCCGCATAGGTCAGCGTGCTGCGGTTGGCGCGCACTTCGGCAGGGTCGGCCAGCACCGCCTGCAGCAGTTCGCGGTCGGCGGCGCGGTGCTTGGCGTCCACCTTGGCAGCCTTGGCCGGATCCTGTGCGGCCAGCGCCAGCAACGCGAAACGGCGTTGCAAGGCCGGCTGCGGCGCGGCCGCGGCCAGGCGCGTGAGCACGTCGGCCGCCTGACCCGGCTTGACCAGTTGCGCCGCATCCACCGCCCAGCCGTATTCGCCGAGCAGGGTCCAGTCGTCGGCGCTGAGCGTGGCCGGCGCCTTCAGCGCTTGCTGCAGCAACTGCGCCGAGGTGGTGGTGCGGGTCGCGGCCACGCGCAGGGCCTCGGCCAGGCGCACGGTATCGCTGTCCCCGGCCAGGCGGGTGATCTCGCTGCGGTCCGGGCGCAGCACGATGATGGTCGGATAGCCCTTGACGCCGAAGCGCTCGCCCCAGGCCTGCGCGCCTTCCGAATCGCCGTCCAGATGCACCGCGACGAAGGCGCGGGTGCGGGCAATGAACGCCGGGTCCTTGAACAGCGTGGCCTTGAGCCGATTGCAGGGCGGGCACCAGGCCGCACCCCAGTACAGCAGCACCGGCTTGTCGTGTTCGCGCGCTTCGGCGAAGGCGTCGTCGACGTCGCCCTCGCGCCAGGCGATGCCGGCGCTGTCGGCGGCAGGCGCCGCTGGGGCGGCCTTGGGCGCGGCCGGCGCGGGCGGTTGCTGGCAGGCACTCAGCGCCAGCAGCGCGGCCAGGCTGGCGGAGATCGTCGCGGAACGGCGGAACATGCGGCTCATGGGGGCACCGGGAGGGGAGGGAGACACGGCGCCGGCCGTGCCGGCCGTCTACTGTACGCAGCCGTTGCCGTCATCGCTCATGCCGGCTGCGCATCTGCATATGCCGCCCGTGCAGGTGCTGCGCGGCGCATGACACGCGCTTGCGGCCCGCGTCGGCGCGGCGTGCCGGCCGGCGCCCGCGACCGCCCCTTGCCGTTCGCCGCTAGCCGGTCGCTTCTGCCTTCGCCGCGCGCGCGTAGCGTTGCGCGATCACCGCGCAGACGATCAGCTGGATCTGGTGGTAGATCATCACCGGCAACACGATCGCGCCGAGGCTGCCGCTGGCGAACAGTACCTTGGCCATCGGCACGCCGGTGGCCAGGCTCTTCTTGGAGCCGCAGAACACGATCGGAATCTCGTCCTCGCGGGAAAAGCCCAGGCGCCGTGCGCCGAAGGTGATCAACGCCATCGCCAGCGCCAGCAGCACCGCGCCGACTACGGCGACGCCGAGCAGCGCCGGCAGCGGCGTCTTGCGCCACAGGCCTTCGACCACGGCGGCGCTGAACGCGGTGTACACCACCAGCAGGATGGTGCTCTGGTCGGTGTAGCGCAGCACCGCGCGGCGGCGTTCGACCCAGCCGCCGATCCAGCGCTGCAGCAGATGGCCGGCGACGAACGGCACCAGCAGCTGCAGCATGATCTTGCCCATCGCCTCCAGCGGATTGGACATGGCGTTCTGCGCGTCGGTCAGCACGCCCATCAGCAGCGGCGTCAGGAACACCCCGAGCAGGCTCGACAGCGAGGCGCTGCACACCGCCGCCGGCACGTTGCCGCCGGCCATCGAGGTGAAGGCGATCGACGACTGCACCGTGGACGGCAGCGTGCACAGGAACAGCACACCGATGTACAGGTCCGGGGTCAGCAGCCAGTGCGACAGCGGCTTGAACAGCAGGCCCAGCAGCGGGAACAGGATGAAGGTGGCGGCGAAGATGGTCAGGTGCAGCCGCCAGTGCAGCGCGCCGGCGACGATGGCCCCGCGCGACAGCCGCGCGCCATGCAGGAAGAACAGCGCGGCGATCGCCAGATCGGTGACCACGTCCATCACCGACGCCGCGCGCCCCTGCACCGGCAGCAGCGAGGCCAGCAGCACCGTGCACAGCAGCGCCAGAGTGAAGGGTTCGATGCGCAGGCGCGCAAGCCAGGACTTGATCATCGGGGAAGGTCGAGCGGTGGGGAGTCGTGCATTTTAGAAAGCATGGCGCCCGCACGCGAATCCGGACGCACGGCGTAGACAACTCGCAGACATGTTGCGGTGACGGCCGTTTCGGTCAAATGCGCGTACCGGCAGCTTGCTAGATTGCGGCCACCCGGTCGATGGGGAGCGCGCCGGGCACGCAGGCGCGTCGTGCACGCGTTTGTGCTTCCCGCTCCTCCAGGCATTGCCACGGACTCGGAGCTTGCATATGTCGTACGACCAGTATCAGACCGTTTTTGCGCTTTCGACATTGGCTAATTGGGTCAGTACCCAAAAGGGAACAGCGGTACAGCTGCAGGCCGCCTACCAAGCAGTGCTACAAAATACGCTGGCGTCGCAGCCGGCGAAGAATGCCATCGGCAGCTGGGAGTTGGTCTGGGGACCGCAGGTGTGGCAGATGGATGGTTCCGACCTTTCGGAAAATGCGATGTTCGTAGCCAAGGCGAGCGACGTGGGCGCTATCGCCGGAGACGTGTACGTCGTGGCGATCGCAGCTACCAACCCGAATTCTCTTTACGACTGGCTGATCGAGGATTTCAATGTGGTGCCGGTTGTGGACTTTTCCCACTTCAATCCACTAGACAAGAGTCCGCCGACCAGGGCCGTGTGGCCATGGGCGCCGAATGTCCCCTTTATCTCGATGGGAACTGCTCTGGGAGTATGGCATCTGCTGCAGATGGTCAGCCCGGCCAAGGCGATGGCGCCGGGTAAGAGCCTATGCGATTTCCTGCAGAGTGTGGCGCATAGCGATGCTACGGTGATCTTCGCCGGACATAGTCTTGGCGGTGCCTTGTCGCCGACTATGGCGTTCTGGCTCAAGAATGCTAACAAACTCAGTGGATACAAGGCGGTGTATTGCTATCCCACCGCTGGTGCCACGCCGGGGAATGGAGTGTTCGCGCAGGCGTATGCAAAGGCGCTTCCGGCGGAACCATCCGGTGCCACGGGATATCAGTCGTGGAATTGCGATCTGTGGAATACGCTTGATGCGGTGCCGCATGCCTGGAGAATAAACATGCTGGGCGATATCAAGACGAAGTTGTACGGAAATGTGTCGATCCCCGACGTCAATCACTTTGTCGATTTTGCGATCGCCAGTTCGTTGGCATCGCGCATTGGTTATGCGCAGATCCCCAATCAGTCGCTTCCGGGAAAGGTAAGTGGTGATAAGCCGAGCGATTTTAGATCTTTCATGAATCAGGTGAGGATTCAGCACACCGATGCGTATGAGACGTTGATTGCGGCCAAGCTTCAGCCCGTGCTGCCGCCCTCGCATGCGCTTCAGACCACAATGCGTGATAGCGAGGCGCAATTGGATGCCCTGGCCGCGCGGATGGAAGCGGAGCGCGAGGAACTGGCCGAACGTTTCTCAAAAGCGCGCGAGGCGTTGGGCGTGACCGATCCTGCAAAGTCGACGGCATAAGCGGAATCTGCGCCGATGCAACAGCGATGATCGGCACGACGGTCGCCGCCCTGCGCCGTATGCGGGCTGCAGCGCAGGTGAGTCCTCAATGCAGCCCCGCACGCGCCTTCAACAGTTCCCGCAGCTCGTACTTGTCGGTCTCGTCCAACCCTTGCGCGCGCTGCTTGGCCTGCAGTTCGTCCAGGCGCTGCTGCAGCGTCTGCTTTTCCAGCTGCACGACCACGTCGTGCAGTTCCTGGCGCCAGCTGGCGGTCTCGCCGGCGATCTCCTGCACCGCCAGCTTCTGCAGTGCGGCCAGTTCCTCGCGTTCGTGGAAGTGTTCGAGCAGGGCGCCGGTGGTGATCTCCGGGCGCGCATGCACGATCTGCAGCAGTTCGATCATCAGCTCGATGCCGGGCAGGCGCAGGCCGGCGAACGGGTAGGGCGGCGGCAGGTCCAGCGCCAGCGACGGCGCCTGCAGCAGGCGCACGATCCCCTCGCGGACCAGGCTGCGCTTGTGCGCCGGGCGCGGCGCGCGCGGCGGCGGCCGGCT
>NZ_AQOK01000024.1:0-12395 GCF_000364645.1 Xanthomonas sp. SHU 308
GTCCCTCCCAACGAACGACGGGGCCGCGACGTGACATCTCCGACCGACACGCCCACGCCGGCCGACGGCGAGGCGCTGCGCCGCCAGTTGCTGGCCCTGGCGCACCGCTGGCTCGGCCAGGGCCAGGACGCCGAGGACCTGGTGCAGGAGACCTATCTGCGTGCCGCCCAGGGGCCGTTGCCGGCGAATGGCGGCGACGCATGGATGACCACGGTGCTGCGGCACCTGTGCATCGACCGCCTGCGCCGCCGCGCCCGCTACCGCAGCGTGCTGGAACGCGCCGCACAGGACCCGGCGCTGCTGGAGGCCGGGCCAACGCAAGAACCGGCGCAGCACGCCCTGCACCGCGACGCGGTCGCACAGGCGCTGGCCCACCTGGTGCGCACCCTGCCGCCCGGCGACGTGGCGCTGGTGCTGCTCGCCGAAGCGTTCGACTTTCGCCACGCCGAGCTGGCGGCGCTGTCGTCACGCAGCGAAAGCGCCTCGCGCCAGCACTTGCGTCGTCTGTTGCAGCGCGTGCGCGTCGCACCGCCAGAAACGCCGGCGCGGCCCGTCGCCGCCCCGCGCGAGGACGAGGGCTGCCTGCTTGCGCTATGCCACCACGCGCTGCTGCATGGCGACCCGGCCGGCCTGGTCGCCACGTTGCGTGCGGCGCGGCCGCAGACCCTGCTGGCCAGCGCCTTCCCGGCAACGGCGGCGGCGCCCGCCCACGCGGCACCCGGCATCGCGCCGGTCTACGCCCAGCCGTTGCAGCAGCATGGGCAACTGGGCCTGTTGATCCGCAACAGCGACGGCGTGCCGACCTGGCTGCCGTTGTGCGAACTCACCGACGCGCCTTGCATGGCGTGAGCGGGACAACCCCGGCGCGCCGGTTGCACCGGCGCCGCCGCTTCAGTACCTGCGAACGGGAAAACGCCCGGAGAATCCATCGAACACGGCACGCTCCACGTCGAGACGCTGCCGAAACTCCGCCGAATCGGTCATTCCGAAGCCGAGCTCATCGGCCTGCCCCGCCGCGAGGCCGGCGAAGATGGCGTCGCAGAAGTCGTCCAGGTCCGCGCCATGGGCCATGCCCGGGCCCGCCAGCGCGGTGCGGACCGCGGGCGGAATGATCTCGACGACCCTGACCGGCGTCGCGGCAAGCGCGAAGCGGAGATTGCGCGTATAGCTGTGGAGCGCGGCCTTGCAGGCGCTGTAGACCGGGGCGAACGGCTGCGGAACGAAGGCGCCGCCTGAGGAGACATTGGCGATCAGTGCAGGCTCGCCATGCTGCAGCAACAGCGGGACCAGCAAATGGTTCAGATGCACGACGGCAGCGAACAGGATGTCGATCTCGCGCTGGCGCTCGGCCCAGGGCGCCTGGTCGTCGGCGAGCGCGACGCGCCGCTGGATGCCGGCGTTGTTGACGACCACGCGCAGCCCGGGATGCCGCGCTCGCAGGTACTGCGCCAGTCGCTCGCGCTCTTCGGCGACCCCGATGTCGTTGACCAGGGTCTGCAGACCGGGCGCGGCCTGGGCCGCGCGGTCGAGCTTGCCTGCATCGCGGCCTGTGACCAGCACGTTTGCGCCCGCGGCCAGAAAGCGCCGCGCGAGGCCGAACCCGATACCGTCGCTGCCGCCGGTCATCACTACATCCACACCTGCGAACGTCATTGCAGACATCGCCATCGCCTCCAGGAAGCGCGCGTCCGCTCGGCTGGCATCGCACGCCTGCCAGCGGCCACGCAAAGGTTGTCATGTCAACCTAGAAGTACGCTCTTCGGGTTGCCATGTCAACCAGCGCCGCCTATGGTGACCGCATGAAACACGCACGACTCTCCGCAGGCGAACTGACGATCTGGCACGCCTTCAAGCAGATGGGCCAGACGGTGATGGCCGCCGTCGAAAAGGACCTGGCCGACCACGCCGGCCTGACCGGCAGCGACTTCGGCGTGCTGTCGCGGCTGGTGGACCTGGGCAAGGGCGAGCTGCGGCAGCAGGCGCTCGCCGATTCCATGGGATGGCACAAGAGCCGGCTGTCGCATCAACTCACCCGGATGCAGACGCGCGGGCTGGTCCGCCGCAGCGACGCAGAACCGCGCGTGGTGACCGTGGCCATCACCGCCCTAGGCCGGGAGAAAATCGCGGCGGCGCGGCCGATCCACGCCGCCGCGGTCAGAACCTGGCTGCTCGATCGCCTCAGCGCGGAAGACGCGCAGGTCCTGCTGAAACTCTCCGCGACGCTCGGCTCGGACCGCAGCTGACGGCGGCGCGCCTATCGGCCATCTGCGCCTTGCAGGGCTGCCGCACCGGACCGTAGAACGCAAAAGGCCGCCCGGAGGCGGCCTTTGCGAACCTGCGGCGGTGCCCGCCCTCAGTGCATCATGTTGACGTTGAGGTTGTGCATCACCCACAGCGAGCCGACCACCACGATGCCGATGATCAGCAGCGAGAACAGGCCCACGTGCACGTTGGAGCGCTGTTCGGCCGAGCGGTCCATGTGCAGGAAGTAGATCAGGTGCACCAGCATCTGCACCGCGGCCAGCACCGCGATGACGATGACGGTGACGCCGCGCGGGAACGCCCCGCTCATCACCATGCCGAACGGGATCACGGTCAGGATCACCGCCAGCACGAAGCCGACCAGGTAGGACTTCAGGCCGCCGCCGTGGCCGTGCTCGGCGTGCGTGTCGGAGGAATGATGGTTGGCCATTACAGCGCTCCCAGCAGGTAGACGATGGTGAACACGCCGATCCAGATCACGTCCAGGAAGTGCCAGAACAGGCTCAGGCACGCCAGGCGGGTCATGTTGCGCGGGGTCAGGCCGTTCTTCGCGATCTGGATCACCAGCACGGTCATCCACAGCAGGCCCGAGGCCACGTGCAGACCGTGGGTGCCGACCAGGGTGAAGAAGGCCGACAGGAACGCACTGCGGCCGGGGCCGGCGCCCTCTTCGATCAGGTGGTGGAACTCGTAGAGCTCCATGCCCAGGAAGCCCAGGCCCAGCGCCGCGGTGACCGCCAGCCAGCCGTACAGACCGCCCATGCTGCGCTTGTTCGCCGAGATCATCGCCAGGCCGAAGCCCAGGCTGCTGAACAGCAGCAGGAAGGTTTCCACCAGCACGAACTTCAGGTCGAACAGTTCCTTGGCGGTCGGGCCGTCCACCGTCGCGCCGGCCAGCACCGCATAGGTGGCGAACAGGCCGGCGAAGATGAGGCAGTCGCTCATCAGGTAGACCCAGAACCCGAAGACGGTGTTGCCGCCCGCGTCGTGGTGTTCGTGGTCGTGGTCGTGGCCGCCCGCGTGGGCGGCGTGGGAATCGAGCGTCGTGGAAGCCATGGTTCAGACCGCCTTTGCGGCGTTGGCCGCGTGTTGCTGTTCCAGCAGGGCGAAGCGCGCGTTCTCGATGCGCTCCACTTCCTCCGCCGGGACCCAGTAATCGATGTCGTCATCGAAGGTGCGCGCGATGAAGCTGCCGATCATGCCGACCAGGCCGATCACCGCCATCCACCAGATGTGCCAGGTCAGACCGAAGCCCAGGACGATGCTGAAGGCGCCGATCCAGAAGCCCACCGCCGTGTTGCGCGGCATGTGGATCGGTTCGTACTTGGCCGGACGCGGCCAGCCCTTGCCCTTGAGCTTGTCTTCCCAGAACTGGTCGCGGTCGTCGATGTGCGGCAGCACCGCGAAGTTGTAGAACGGCGGCGGCGAGGAGGTCGCCCACTCCAGGGTGCGGCCATCCCACGGGTCGCCGGTCAGGTCCATGTTCTCCTTGCGCTTCCAGATGCTGTAGCCGATCTGCACCAGGTTCAGGAAGATGCCGGTGCCGATGATCGCCGCACCCACCGCGGCCACCATCAGCCACGGCGCCCACTCCGGATGGTTGTAGCTGTTCATGCGCCGGGTCATGCCCATGAAGCCGAGCACGTACAGCGGCATGAAGGCGATGAAGAAGCCGATGATCCAGCACCAGAACGAGGCCTTGCCCAGCTTCTCGTTGAGCTTGAAGCCGAACGCCTTCGGGAACCAGTAGGTCAGGCCCGCCAGGTAGCCGAACACCACGCCGCCGATGATCACGTTATGGAAGTGCGCGATCAGGAACAGGCTGTTGTGCAGCACGAAATCCACCGCCGGGATCGCCAGCATCACGCCGGTCATGCCGCCGATGACGAAGGTGATGATGAAGCCGATGGTCCACAGCACCGGTGCGGTCATGTGCACGCGGCCACGGAACATGGTGAACAGCCAGTTGAAGATCTTCACGCCGGTGGGGATCGAGATGATCATCGTCGTGATGCCGAAGAAGGCATTGACGTTGGCGCCCGAGCCCATGGTGAAGAAGTGGTGCAGCCACACGATGAACGACAGCACGCCGATGCACGAGGTCGCGTACACCATCGAGGTGTAGCCGAACAGGCGCTTGCGGCTGAAGGTGGCGATCAGCTCGGAGAAGATGCCGAACGCCGGCAGGATCAGGATGTAGACCTCCGGGTGGCCCCAGATCCAGATCAGGTTGACGTACATCATGGCGTTGCCGCCACCGTCGTTGGTGAAGAAGTGCGTGCCCAGGTAGCGGTCCGCACCCAGCAGCGCCAGCGCCACGGTCAGGATCGGGAACGCGGCGATGATCAGGATGTTGGTGATCAGCGCGGTCCAGGTGAAGATCGGCATGCGCATCAGGGTCATGCCCGGCGCGCGCATGCGCATGATCGTCACGAAGAAGTTGATGCCGGTGAGCAATGTGCCCAGGCCCGAGATCTGCAACGCCCAGATGTAGTAGTCGACACCGACGCCTGGACTGTATTCCAGCCCGGACAGCGGCGGGTAGGCCAGCCAGCCGGTCTGCGCGAACTCGCCCACGCCCAGGGAGATGTTGACCAGCGCCGCGCCGGCCACGAACAGCCAGAAGCTCAGCGAGTTCAGGAACGGGAACGCCACGTCGCGCGCGCCGATCTGCAGCGGCACGATCAGGTTCAGCAGGCCGGTCATGAACGGCATGGCCATGAAGAAGATCATGATCACGCCGTGCGCGGTGAAGATCTGATCGTAGTGGTGCGGCGGGAAGATGCCCTCGTTGCCGCCGTGCGCGATCGCCTGCTGGGTGCGCATCATCGCCGCGTCGGCGAAGCCGCGCAGCAGCATGATCAGCGCCACCACGATGTACATGACGCCGATGCGCTTGTGGTCGACCGAGGTGAACCACTCCTTCCAGAGGTAGCCCCACAGCTTGTACTTGGTGACCGCGGCCACAACCAGCAGGCCGAGCAGGCCGGCGCCGCCGAGGGCCGCCATGATGATCGGCTCGTGGTACGGAACCGCCTCGAGCGTGAGTTTGCCTAGCATCACTTGTCTCCAGAAGTGCACATGGCGACCGGCTCAGCAGCCGATGCCGGATGAGCGTCGTGGCCTTCCATCTTGTGGCCCTTCCCCATCATGTATTTGTCGATCAACGACTTGAACAGGCCGTCCTGCACCGAGGCGTAGTACGTCACCGGGTAGGCGGCCTTGTCGTTGCGGTTGGCCGCCAGCACCTGGAACTCGGCCTGGTCCAGGGTCTTCTGCGAGGCCTTGACCTTGGCCACCCACGCGTCGAAACCGGCGCGGTCGGTGGCATGCGCGGCGAAGCCCATCTTCGAGAAGCCGTGGCCGCTGTAGTTGGCCGACAGGCCGAACATCTCGCCCGGCTCGTTGGCGATCAGGTGCAGCTTGGTCTCCATGCCGGCCATCGCGTAGATCTGCGTGCCCAGGTGCGGGATGAAGAACGAGTTCATCACCGTGTCGGAGGTGATCTTGAAGTTCAGCGGCGTGTCGACCGGGAACGCGATCTCGTTGACCGTGGCGATGCCCTGCTCCGGGTAGATGAACATCCACTTCCAGTCCAGCGCCACCGCCTCGATGGTGATCGGCTTGACCTTGGAATCCAGCGGCTTGTACGGATCCAGCGCATGCGAGGAGCGCCAGGTCAGCACCGCCAGGACCAGGATGATCATGCACGGGATCGACCACACCACCACCTCGATCGCGGTGGAGTGCGACCAGTTCGGCTCGTAGCGGGCCTTGGTGTTGGACGCGCGGTAGCGCCAGGCGAAGGCCAGGGTCATCACGATGACCGGGATCACCACCAGCAGCATCAGCACCACCGAGGTGATCAGCAGCGTCTTCTCGTCGTGGCCGATCTGACCCTTGGGGTTGAGGATGGCCGAGTTGCAGCCGGCCAGCAGCAGCGCGGCCAGCAGCAACAGACCGGAGCGCAGCGAGCGCCGGAGTTGTTTCAACGGAATCATCGAACGATCCAATTGCGTAGGGGATGCGGACCGCGCGGTGGCGAACAGGAAGGAGCAGAAAGCCCTTCCACGTTTGCGGCGCCATCCTGGCCGGCATGCGCGATCGACAGCGCATTTTATGCTGCCCCGCGGCAACTCCGAAAGCCATTGACAAAGAGCCAGCGTGCGCAAGCGCCTGTTTTTTCGTGCGACACATTGCCGCACCCGCCCACGACGAGCCCGAACCGAGGTCGTCTGGCCACAATCTGAGATAAGACGCAGCCACTGTGCGCCTGGGTGCCGGGCGTGCCAGCGCACGCAGCCAACGGCGACCGCTACACACAGGCACTAGGCACCACCGGCCTCAGCCTTCTGCTTGATCTGCTAGATGTAGCTATAACGGTGAAACGGCCTGCGTCCAGCACCGCCGTCCGCTGCACAGTTGCGGATCAGGACAGGCCGCGGTGCAGCATCACTCCACCGCCCACACACTCACCTTCTGTTCAGCATCTTCGGTAATGAGAGCGCTTGATTGCGTCGTCGAATCCCTATTTCGCGAACCGTCGTACAGCCCCGCCGATGCCCGTCCTGCCGAGGACCTGTTCCGTTCCCGTCTGGAGACCTGATCGGCACGCGTCATCTTTTGGCGCGGCTGACCGCAACAAGACCCGGTCTGCATTGAAATAGGCGCTGTCGCGAACCTGCAGGCCGATCCAGTGCGCCGTGGTCGTCCAGCCCAGCCAGTCCGATGATGGTCGGGCGGCTCTGCGTTCAGCACGCCTACGACCTGTGCAAATGAGACGGCACGCGAGCGCCGGTGGAGAGCCCGTACTAAATAGTTCTTCCCTGGGGAATTGTTCTTCCAGACCGCCTTGCCTGCGACTCCGGCTCGCTCACGTGCTGCCGCCAACAGCTAGCGGAGCGGGAATGGAAGAACTGCCGGCGCAGACGATCAACTCGACCAAGACGATGGAGCGTCAATGCGCGCGACAGTGGGATGCAGGAGAAGGCCAGTTGCTGGAGAGGACGCTCCCCAAACTGTTGCTATGCAGGCATCGTCGGGCGGAAGCTGCGCGGAGCCACGGGCGTGAAGGGCACGGCCTGTCCGAAAAGCCGATCGCTACGCCCACGCACACAAGTTCAAGCGGTGCGGCAGGCACTACTCAAAACACGACGAGTTAAGGTGAAGTTCGGCATAGCGGTCCGCTAGGACTGGACTGATCGTGGGCGCTCGCAGCTTCCCGAGCACCTACGATGGCCTTGCGCCGGCGGCCTAGCTTGAGCAAGCAGGCACGCACGCTGGTGCAAAACGAGGCAGCAGAACCGCAGATATGGGGATCGTGGACATTAGTCGCCATGGGAAAGGTCAACGAAGTACAGGACCAGCATTGCGGCTAGACCATGTCGCCAGCGCGCGGTAATAGTACTGAGTCAAACACTAGCAGGCGATGGAACCGGTGACTGGGCATTTGAAGCAGGAACAACGGCTGGACCGCTTCTGGTTCAAGGGCGCGCGAGGCAATTCGTTGAAAGCCATCGGCCTTGCCATTGGCCACTACCTGCCCTAGCTAATGCGCTGGTTCGCGCTTTACTTGGTTAGCTAAGGGCGATCATGCTGCCGCAACGACGAATCTAGCAGTAGCGTGGTAGAAGCTCGACGATGGGGATACTTCAGAGCGATTCCGCACCAAAACCAATCACATTTTCAGCATTAATCAAAGCAATTATAAAAAGCCTAATTTCAACACACCTCCCTTGTCCGCCCCTCTATCATTGTCAATACCCTATCCGCACTTGCGATAGTTTGTGGACGATGAGCAACAATAACTCGCGTCAAACTCAACATTGCAATAGAAGAATTAACTTGATCCTCTTTTAAAACATCAAGACTACTTGTTGCCTCATCAAGGAAAAGAATCTTCGGATTTCTATATAACGCACGAGCCAAGATAACTCGTTGCCTTTGCCCCCCCGAGAGCGCACTCCCCATATCACCAATCAGACTTTTGTACTGCATAGGCATTGATGCGATATCGTCATCAACCGCGGCCAAGCGGGATGCCCACTCAACTCGCTCCTGATCATGATTCGGATCAAAGAAGCTAATGTTTTCGCCAATGCTCCCAACAAATAACTGATCGTCCTGCATTACAGCCCCCACAACATCTCTCATACTTGACCCACCATATCGATTGATATCGACCCCCCCAACCAAAACGGATCCCTCAGTCGGAGTAAGTAAACCGAGCATCAGTTTCATTAATGTTGTCTTCCCGCAGCCAGAAGCGCCAACGATCGCAACAGACTCTCCTGGAGCAATACTGATACTGCAATTACGCACGACCCACGGCTCCCCTTCAGCATACCGAAATGATACATTTATAACTTCAATCGAACCTTCCGCGGGTGGCAAAGCACCAATTGAAATGCAACTCTCTGGCTTTTCCAATGTTATATCGGCAAGACGCTCACAATGCACACCAAGCATTTTGAAGTCAAAAAAATTATTGACAAGCACTGCAACTCTTTGGGAAAATATTTCATTATAAGCCAAGTACGCAACAAGCATCCCCACAGAAAACGAGGAACTCAGGGCAACAGTAGCACCCACCCATATTATAGATATTCTTGAAATTCCGAAAACAAATAAATGAGCGGAATCCAGGACGGTATGAAGCCGACCCAAAACGACCTCATGATTCACCGTGTCATTCAAAAGATTATTGAACGCCGCGTTTCGTATGCTCTCGTGACCATTAACCTTAATGCTCTGCATGCCCCTAAGTGATTCAAAAAGATGCGTTTGTTGCGCTGCTGAGCAGGCAAGCTGAGCCTCAGTTCTACGATGGATGTGACTGTGCAGTAAAAATCTAATAGTCACATACAATAAGCATGTAGACGCAGAAATTGCAGCAAGCTGGGTACTGTAAAAAAACATGAGAACCAGGGCAGCAACGGCCATGGCACCATCGATTAGTGACTCGACAAACTGAGTTGTAAGTGTGCGCTGAATGGCACCGATTGAAGAAATTCTTGAATTAATATCCCCTAGATGACGGCGCTCAAAGAATGACATTGGCAAATGTAAAACGTGTGCAAACACGTTCCGCATCCATTTCATTCCAAGCTGCGACGAAACGTAAACAACTGCCTCCCCTCTAATCTGAGATATCGCGACCTGGAGGACAAGCGCTATCGAAAAACCTACTCCAAGAGTCAGCAACAAACCAGAATCTCCGGAAACAAGGACCTGATCGATCACCCATTGCATGAAAAACGGCGCCAGAACAACAAAAACTTGTAACGATACAGAAAGGAGCAAAATTTGAGCGACAACTCTCTTTAACCCCCGAATCTCGCCAGTTAATTGAACAAGATCAACGCGACCTGGCTCGGGCTCAGAGCCAAGCAAAGATGTTGCAGAAAATTCAATTGCAATCCCAGTGAACTTCGATGAAAACGACTCAGCGGATATCTTTAGCTTACCAGAAGACGGGTCCAGAATAATAAACGAAGATTTCTCAATCTTTGAGAGAACCACGAAATGATTCATCTCCCAATGCAAAATACAAGGAAGTTTCAACTTACGTAAGCTAACAGGCTCAAGGCGGACGGGACGCGCCGTGAGGCCTATTTCTCTGGCTATTTGGATCATTCTACGGAGACTTAGCCCTTTAAGCGAACCAGGGAACGTTGCCCTCAACGTTCGAAGAGTATGTCGCCCGCCATTAGCCCGCGCGATCATCGCCAAACATGCAAGACCGCATTCCGATGCCTCTGATTGAAGAATAATTTCAGTCATTTTATAAAAGAACAATAATTTATCAACGCATTATGCGTCTATCAATACTGCCTGAGCAGACCCGGATCTCGCTCTTATGAAGTAATTGACCATCAATACCTGTTGCAAGCAAATTGTATTTCCCCGCCGGCAAATAAAGCTTCGACTTATCATCGGCATTCCGCAATACGAACCGATCACTAGGTACCGCGTTCGAAGCCTCTTCTATGGGACGAGCCTCAATTAAGCATGGGAAGGTCAAATTGCAAAGCGGGGCACCTATCTCAAAAGGGGCTCTCACCCCGCCCAAACTTAACCAATTAGGCCGACCAAATACCTCTACGTTCGGGGGAAGTAGAACTGTCGCGTCGAAATTCCGTTCTTGCATGCTCCAAGGCACTCCCTGCTCATTCACCAGGACTGATGGTTCAGATGGTCTGAATTCTGTCAACAACCTCTCCGCAATTTCTCGCGCTCGGCCGGAATTAGAAACCATGCTCGTCTGATCTATTGCTACCACGCCGTTTTTGATAACCGCACTCAGTCTTGTCGCAAGAGTGCCGCCCCCCGCACCCTGATCGTCCTTAGCGGCATGCCGATAGCCAGCAACGATGAATACTTTGGCTGAAGGATCATCCTTTAGAATTTTTAAAATATTTTTGGCTTGAGCAGACTCACGCTCCTCTTGTCCCGCATCAATTGCGGTATCGTAGCGTATGAGCGTAAAGCCGAGCACCAGCGCCCTTCTTATAAGTTCTGAATAAAGCGGTTCATTCGTATACGAACCCGTATCAGAGTTGGCATATCCGCGTTCTACAACAGACGCACCGTCCTCGGATAATGCTTCAAGCGCCAAATAGTGATAGCCTGACTTCTTGAGCGTTGGAAGCATCGCAATTGGAAGCCAGCGGGTTTCAGGAACGTGATGGGCCTCGTTGATAATGAGTATCTTTTTATTTTGCGCAATTTTAGAAATCGCAGAACCTGCACTCTCCAACCTTAAACGGTCCGTCACCGGGCATATCGCCCCAATATTTTGGTTTTTACTGTAACTTACAGGAAACACACGGATCGAAGAAAGATAATCCCCCTGAAAACTTAAAACAGTGGCCAGATTATTACCTGCCAAATCCCTGATATATCTAGAATGCTCATCTTGACCATCACCAATCCGCTCGAGCATTCTTTCAAGTAACTGTTCCTGCCTCAGAAGACCATTTTGTGAAAGTACTTCCATTACCTCATCCACTGTCGGACGACTGCCCCGCTCAATATCATCTTGCGCAGCCTTAGCGCAACTCAAAGAAAAGTACAACGCCAAACAGGCGGTCATGCGGCCGGCGAACACCGGCAGGGCCGTGCTCATAAATTTCATTTTTATTCCTCGGCGAAGACTGAAGATGTGGACAAATCAGTTGGCTCCGCAGCCACCCTATCAAGCAGATAAGAAAAGTTCGCACCCAATATCACGGACTCAGCTCTTTCAACGGCGTAATATGCATCAGCGTTATTAACTTCATCCAGATAAGTCTCATACATCAATCGATGTTGATTAAGTTCATTTATGAGCGGGAAATCACCTCTAGGCTTTTGCATAAGCTACCACCTTGCTAGCAATTGCCTGCGTAACTGGAATCCCAGTTTCTTTCTCGACATAACCCCATTGCCCCGAATGATTCACTTCGAAGAAAATAAGGTCGCCGAACTTGTCGACAGCCATGTCAATAGCAGCATATCGGAGATTCATCATATTTGTAAGTCGATGAACCTTGTTTATCGTCGCATCATCCAGCGAGTACTTGAAGTAATGTTTTTTAGCAATTAACGACCTGGAATCAACGTCATCACCGCCAGAAATACGCATTCCAGCGCAGTAGACTGCTCCATCAACAAAGTAAACGCGAAGCTCGGTGTCCTTTTCAACTAGTGACTGATACAGTGACGGAGAATTAGCAATATTATCCGAATAAGCTGAAAGACTGGTTCTATCTAACTTTCTCGCGAAGAGTAGACGATCTGCGCACTCCCGAGGATGCCCAGAGGATATCTGCTTGACAATGACTTCGCCATTTTCGGCGATGAAATTCTCTACATCCTGGCGCCTATTGCTAACCAAAGAGTCCGGTACCTTGAATCCACAGGTGGTTGCAACCTTCAGCTGCGTTAAGCGATTATTCGCCAAGGCTATTGCCTCCAATGAATTCATCCATACTGCACCACTTAATTGAGATACGATATAGCCGATATAATATCTCCACTGATGATAGATCAAATTTTGCGCCGTTGCGATCTCCGGCATATCCTCAACAGGAAATCCTCGCGACCAGACTGAGCGTATCTCTTTAATATTAAAACTTTTTCTCTTTCCAGAC
>NZ_AQOK01000025.1:0-9991 GCF_000364645.1 Xanthomonas sp. SHU 308
GCGGCGAAGTCGCGCGCGGCGGCACGCAGCGCAGCGGCCTGCGGATGGTTCTCGGCCAGCGCGCCGACGATCAGCACCGCACGACCGGCGCCCTGCACCGCCTTGCGCAGCGCGGCGTCGGCCAGCGCCTCGGCGAACTTCGACGGCGCCACGATCTGGCGGCCGGCCTGGTCGAAGGCCACGTCGAAATCGACCGGGTTGATCGAGTACACCTTGGTCTGGCGCTGCATCCGCGCCTTGCGCAGGCGTGCATGCAGCAGCGGCAGTTCATGGCGCAGGTTGCTGCCCAGGATGACCACCACGTCGGCCTGCTCGATCTGCGCCAGCGGCAGCGCGAACGGCTCGGCCAGCGCGGCATCGGAGAAGTCGCGGTTGTACACGCGGTAATCGAGGTTGCCGCTGTCCAGACCGTCGGCCAGGCGCGCCAGCAGCGCGCCCTCCTCGTTGGAGGTGGACGGATGCGCGAGCACGCCCAGCGCGTCGCCACGGTTGGCCTTGAGGATCTCGCTCGCGGCGGACAGCCCTTCGGCCCACGACACCTCGCGCCACTGCCCGTCGACCTTGCGCATCGGCCGCAGCGCGCGGTCCTCGGCGTACAGGCCCTGGTGCGAATAGCGGTCGCGGTCGGACAGCCAGCACTCGTTGACCGCTTCGTTGTCGCGCGGCACGGTGCGCAGCACTTCGCCGCGGCGCACGTGCAGGAACAGATTGGAGCCCATCGCGTCGTGGTAGCCCAGCGACTCGCGCGCCACCAGTTCCCATGGCCGCGCGCGGAACTGGAACACCTTGTTGGTCAGCGCGCCGACCGGGCACACGTCGACCACGTTGCCGGACAGCTCGGTGGTCAGCGGCTTGCCGTCGTAGGTGCCGATCTGCAGGTTCTCGCCGCGGTACATGCCACCCAGCTCGTAAGTGCCGGCGATGTCCGCGGTGAAGCGCACGCAGCGGGTGCACTGGATGCAGCGGGTCATCTCGGTGGCGACCAGCGGCCCGATGTCCTCGTCCGGCACCACGCGCTTGCGCTCGTTGAAGCGGCTGACCGAACGGCCGTAGCCCAGCGACACGTCCTGCAACTCGCACTCGCCGCCCTGATCGCAGATCGGGCAGTCCAGCGGATGGTTGATCAGCAGGAATTCCATGACGCTGCGCTGGTACTTCAGCGCCTTGTCGCTGCGCGTCTGCACCTTCATGCCGTCCATGACCGGCGTGGCGCAGGCCGGCGACGGCTTGGGCGACTTCTCGACGTCGACCAGGCACATGCGGCAGTTGGCCGCGATCGGCAGCTTCTCGTGGTAGCAGAAGCGCGGGATCGGGATGCCGGCCTTGTCGGCGGCCTGAATGATCATCGAGCCCTTCGGCACGACCAGCGACTGGCCGTCGATCTCGACGGTCACATGGCCTTCCGGCACGACCGCGGGGGTCGCGCCGGGATTGTTGGGTTGCGCGCTCATGCGGCGGCTGCCTCCACCTTCTTGCCGTCAACCATCGAATGACCGTTGACGATGTAATACTCGAATTCGTCCCAGAACTGGCGCAGGAAGCCCTGGATCGGCCAGGCTGCCGCTTCGCCGAAGGCGCAGATGGTGTGGCCTTCGATCTGCCCGGCGACGGTGCGCAGCTGGTGCAGGTCTTCCATCGTGGCCTTGCCGGCCACGATGCGCTCCAGCACGCGGTGCATCCAGCCGGTGCCTTCGCGGCACGGGGTGCACTGGCCGCAGGACTCCTTGTGGAAGAACTGCGAGATGCGGCAGGCGAACTTCACGCAGCACACGCTGTCGTCGAGCACCACGATCGCGCCCGAGCCCAGGCCGGTGCCCAGCGCGCGCAGGGTGTCGTAGTCCATCTGCAGGTCTTTGAGCTGCTCGGCCTTCAGCACCGGCATCGACACGCCGCCCGGGATCGCGCCCTTGAGGGTGCGGCCCGGCTTCAGCCCGCCGGCCATTTCCAGCAGTTCGTCGAAGGTGGTGCCCAGCGGCACTTCGAAGTTGCCGCCCTTCTGCACGCAGCCGGACACCGAGAAGATCTTCGGGCCGCCGTTCTTGGTCTTGCTCAGCCCCAGGAACCACTCCGGGCCGTTGCGGATGATCGCCGGCACCGACGCGTAGGTCTCGGTGTTGTTGATCGTCGACGGCTTGCCGTACAGGCCGAAGTTGGCCGGGAACGGCGGCTTGTAGCGCGGCTGGCCCTTCTTGCCTTCCAGCGATTCCATCAGCGCGGTCTCTTCGCCGCAGATGTAGGCGCCGGCACCGAGGGCGCCGTAGATGTCGATGTCGATGCCGCTGCCGAGGATGTTCTTGCCCAGCCAGCCATTGGCGTAGGCGTCGGCCAGGGCCTGCTCGAAATGCTCGAAGGGCTCGTGGTGGAACTCGCCGCGCAGGTAGTTGTAGCCGACCGTGGAGCCGGTGGCGTAGCAGGCGATGGCCATGCCCTCCACTACCGAATGCGGGTTGTAGCGCAGGATGTCGCGGTCCTTGCAGGTGCCCGGCTCGGACTCGTCCGAGTTGCACAGGATGTACTTCTGCGGCGCGCCCTTGGGCATGAACGACCACTTCAGGCCGGTCGGGAAGCCGGCGCCGCCACGGCCGCGCAGGTTCGACTGCTTGACCATCTCGATCACCTGCTCCGGCGGGATCTTCTCTTCGAGGATCTTGCGCAGCGCAGCGTAGCCACCGGTCTTCAGGTAGCTCTCGTAGGACCACGGGGTGTCGTAGTGCAGCGTGGTGTACACCACCTGGTGCGGCTGCGGCGCGGGGCCGACCGGACCGGTGGGAGCGTGGGGATGCTGTGCCATTGCCGTTACTCCAACCCGTCCAGCAATTCGTCGACCTTGTCCTTGGTCAGATGCTCATGGTAGTGGCCGTTGATGACCATCATCGGTGCGCCGGCGCAACCGGCCAGGCACTCTTCCTCGCGCTTGAGGTAGACGCGGCCGTCGGCGGTGGACTGGCCCAGCTTGCAGCCGAGCTTCTTCTCGGCGTGCGCGACCAGATCCTCGGCGCCGTTGAGCCAGCAGCTGATGTTGGTGCAGAACGCGACGTTGTTGCGGCCGACCTTCTCGGTCTCGAACATCGAGTAGAAGCTGGCGACCTCGTAGGCCCACACCGGCGGCAGCTCCAGGTACTTGGCCACGCCGGCGATCAGTTCGTCGGTCAGCCAGCCCTGGTTCTGCTCCTGCGCGGCGTGCAGGCCCTGCAGCACCGCCGAGCGCTTGCGGTCCGGCGGGAACTTGCTCAGCCAGTGATCGATGTGCGCGCGCGTCTTGTCGCTCAGCACCACCATCGGATCGACGTCGCGCGCCGCTTCGAAATTACCTGTCGCCTTCATCGGTCGACCTCACCAAACACCAGATCATAGGTACCAATCATCGCCACCACGTCGGCCAGCATGTGGCCGCGCACGATCGCGTCCATCGACGACAGATGGGCGAAGCCCGGCGCGCGCAGGTGCACGCGGAACGGCTTGTTGGCGCCGTCGGACATCAGGTAGCAGCCGAACTCGCCCTTCGGCGCCTCGACCGCGCAGTAGGTCTCGCCGGCCGGCACGCAGTAGCCTTCGCTGAACAGCTTGAAGTGATGGATCAGCGCTTCCATGTCGTCCTTCATCTCGGCGCGCTTGGGCGGCGCCACCTTGAAGTTCTCGACCATGACCGGGCCCGGGTTGGCCTTCAGCCACTGCACGCACTGCTTGATGATGCGATTGGACTCGCGCATCTCGGCCACGCGCACCAGGTAGCGGTCGTAGCAGTCGCCGTTGGTGCCGAGCGGAATGTCGAAATCGACGCTGTCGTACTTGGCGTACGGCTGCTTCTTGCGCAGGTCCCAGGCGATGCCCGAGCCGCGCAGCATGGCGCCGGTCATGCCCCAGGCGTAGGCCTGCTCCGGGGTGACCACGCCGATGCCGACGGTGCGCTGTTTCCAGATGCGGTTGTCGGTGAGCAGGGTCTCGTACTCGTCCACGCGCGCCGGGAAGGTGTTGGTGAACTCCTCCAGGAAGTCCAGCATCGAGCCTTCGCGTGCGGCGTTGAGCCGCTTCAGCGCATTGCCCTTGTGCCAGCGCGATTCCTGGTACTTGGGCATGCGGTCCGGCAGGTCGCGATAGACGCCGCCCGGGCGGTAGTAGGTCGCGTGCATGCGCGCGCCCGACACCGCCTCGTACACGTCCATCAGCTCTTCGCGCTCGCGGAACGCGTACAGCATCACCGCCATCGCACCCAGATCCAGGCCGTTGGAGCCGACCCACATCAGGTGGTTCAGGATGCGGGTGATCTCGTCGAACATGGTGCGGATGTACTGCGCACGCTCCGGCGCCTCGATCCCCAGCAGGGTCTCGATCGCGCGCACGTAGGCGTGCTCGTTGCACATCATCGACACGTAGTCCAGGCGATCCATGTAGCCGATCGACTGGTTGAACGGCTTGGACTCGGCCAGCTTCTCGGTGCCACGGTGCAGCAGGCCGATGTGCGGATCGGCGCGGACCACGGTCTCGCCGTCCATTTCCAGGATCAGGCGCAGCACGCCGTGCGCGGCCGGATGCTGCGGGCCGAAGTTCATCGTGTAGTTGCGGATTTCCTGCTTGGCTTCGGCAGGATTGCTGGCGAACCCGTCGTGCGCCTGGTGGTACTCGCTCACTTGGCGGACTCCTTCTGTGCTTCGCCCGCCGCGGTCTGGTAGCGCGCATCGTCGCGGATCACGCGCGGCACGCCCACACGCGGCTCCACCGAGGTCACCGGCTCGTAGATCACGCGCTGCTTCTCTTCGTCGTAGCGCACTTCGACGTTGCCGATCAGCGGGAAATCCTTGCGGAACGGATGGCCGACGAAGCCGTAGTCGGTGAGGATGCGGCGCAGGTCCGGGTGCCCGGCGAAGACCACGCCGAACAGGTCGAACGCCTCGCGCTCGAACCAGTTCGCGCCCGGCCAGATGTCGGTGACCGAGGCCACCACCGGCAAGTCTTCGTTCGGCGCGTAGCAACGCACGCGCAGGCGCTGGTTGTGGCGATAGGAGATCAGCTGCGCCAGCACGGCATAGCGCTGCTGCGGGACCGGCAACGGCTGGGCGCCGCCGGCAGCCTCGCCGCTGGGGAACTCACCCCAGGCGAACCGGCCCACGGCCTTGCCTTCGACGCCGCGGCTGAAGCCGTGCGAGGACACGTCCGAGGTATCCCACTCGTCGCTGCCGTAGCCCAGGTAGTCCACGCCGCACAGGTCGGACAGCTGTTCGAAACCGAACTCGTCGCGCAACGCCAGGCAGGTGGCGTGCCAGGCGTCGGCCGGCACTTCCAGGGTGACTTCGCCGCGCGGAAGGGCCACGAAGACCTGGCTGCCGGGGAAACGGGCGCCGAGTCGGTCGCTAAAGGAAGATGCTTGCTCTGCCATGGGGGCTTGGCGTGCTCTCTGAGGAAAGAGGAATCAGCGCGCGATGGTCTGGGTTCGCCAGATCTTCTTCTGCAACTGCAGGATGCCGTAGACCAGGGCCTCGGCGGTCGGCGGGCAACCGGGGACGTAGACGTCCACCGGCACGATGCGGTCGCAACCGCGCACCACCGAATACGAGTAATGGTAGTAGCCGCCGCCGTTGGCGCAGCTGCCCATCGAGATGACCCACTTCGGGTCCGGCATCTGGTCGTAGACCTTGCGCAGCGCCGGGGCCATCTTGTTGACCAGGGTGCCGGCGACGATCATCACGTCGGACTGGCGCGGCGACGGGCGGAACACCACGCCGTAGCGGTCAAGGTCCAGGCGCGCGGCGCCGGCGTGCATCATCTCGACCGCGCAGCAGGCCAGGCCGAAAGTCATCGGCCACATCGAGCCGGTGCGCGCCCAGTTCAGCAGCGCATCGACGCTGGTGGTGACGTAACCCTTCTCCAGCAGCGGGTTTTCGCCTTCGGGACGCAGGATGTCGTCCACCCGCCCTTCCGGGATCGGGTTGGTCATCAGGCGATCCAGGGTCTGAATCACTCCCATTCCAGCGCTCCCTTCTTCCACACGTAGACAAAACCGAGGAACAACATGCCGACGAACAGGCCCATGGTGACCAGGGAGCGAGCGCCCAGGTCCATGAACACCTGCGTCCACGGCACGATGAAGATGATTTCCAGATCGAAGACGATGAACTGGATGGCGATCAGGTAGTAGCGCACATCGAACTTCATGCGCGCGTCCTCGAAGGCCTCGAAGCCGCACTCGTACGGCGAGAGCTTCTTCAGGTCGGGACGCCGGGGACCGAGGAACCGCCCCACCAGCATCAGCGCGACGCCGATACCGGTGGCCACGATCAGAAACAGCAGGGTCGGCAAATATTCGGCCAGCACTCGCGATTCTCTCTTGCCTGTGCCCGCGCGCGTGCCGCGCAGGCATGGGATAGACGATTCTCCGGGCGAGGGCGTGATGCCTTCGCGCAGAAACCGTAGCCAAACAATGGTGCCCAAGAGGGGACTCGAACCCCTACGACCTAAGTCGCTACCACCTCAAGGTAGTGCGTCTACCAATTCCGCCACCTGGGCTTGCGTAAAACCGCGCGGCAATCCCGCCGCGCAACATATTGTAACCGCCTTCAGTCTTTCTGCGACGGGGCAGGCGACTTTTCTTGCGCTTTTTCCGGCGCCTGCTGGGCGGTCGGGGCGGCGGCGGGGGCAGCCGGCGCCGCGGCGGCGGCCGACGGCGCCTGCGGAACCTGCAGTTCGCCGGCCGGCGCAGCCGGCGCCGGGGTGGCCGACTGCGACATCACGCCCAGGTTGGCATCGGCCGGACGCGCGCTGTGGCCGGCGTACCAGGCCATGAACAGGCTGATGGCGAAGAACACCACCGCCAGCCACTTGGTCGACTTGGACAGGAAGTTGGACGCGCCGCGCGATCCGAACACGGTGCCGGATGCGCCGGCGCCGAACCCGGAACCCGCCGCCGCACCGGCGCCGCGTTGCATCAGGATCAGCGCGATCATCGCGATCGCCACCAGCACGTAGACCACATTGAGGATGACCATCAGCATTTCGAAATCCGTCCGGACAGTACGACTTGGGGGACGAACGGCCGCCAGCGGCGGCCGTTCGCTCAACAGGTGGCCGCCGCTCGCACGATGGCCAGGAATTCCGCGGCGACCAGCGAGGCGCCGCCCACCAGCCCGCCATCGACATCCGGCTGCGCGAACAGCTCGGCGGCGTTGTCGGGCTTGACGCTGCCGCCATACAGGATCGGCAACGAATCCGCGATTCTAGCATCGCGCGCCGCCACTTCGCCACGGATGAACGCGTGCACCGCCTGCGCCTGCGCCGGGCTGGCGGTGCGGCCGGTGCCGATCGCCCAGACCGGCTCGTAGGCCACCACCGCGCGGGCGAAGCCGTCGGCGCCGACCAGATCCAGCACCGGCGCCAGCTGCGCGGCGATGACCGCCTCGGTGCGCCCAGCCTCGCGCTGCTCCAGGGTCTCGCCCACGCACAGGATCGGGACCAGCCCGGCGTGCAGGGCGGCGGCGAACTTGCGCGCGACCAGCTCGCTGCTCTCCTGGTGGTACTGGCGCCGCTCCGAATGCCCGACCAGGCCATAGTCGGCGCCCACGTCCACCAGCATCGCCGCCGACACCTCGCCGGTGTAGGCGCCCTTCTCGTTGCTGCTGACGTCCTGCGCGCCGAAACGCAGCAGCCGGTCCTCGAAATGCTCGATCAGGTCGCCCAGGTACGGCAGCGGCGGCAGGATCACCACCTCCACGTCGTGCTCGGCCTCGTGCAGCCCGGTGACGATCTCCCGTACCAGGTCGGCGGCGAAGTGGCGGGTGCCATGCAATTTCCAGTTTCCGGCTACGATCTTGCGTCGCATCGGCGCATCTCCGGCGAAAAAGTGCCGAGAGGATAGCCGATGCGCCGCCAAGGGCCGGCATCGTCCCTGCCGTTCCACCCTCCCGCCCCGCTCCACGCGCAGAAACCGCCATGACCCAGCTTCCCGGCTACGCCCTGATCACCGGCGCCTCCAGCGGCATCGGCCGCGAGATCGCCCGCGAGTACGCCCGCCGCGGCGTGCCGCTGATCCTGAGCGCGCGCCGCGAGGCACAGCTGCAGGCGCTGGCCGCCGAACTGCGGCCGCAGGTGCCGGTGGAGGTACTGGTCGCCGACCTGGCCGATCCGGCCGCGCCAGCCGCGCTGGTGGCCGAGATCGAACGGCGCGGGCTGGCGGTGCGGATCCTGGTCAACAACGCCGGCTACGGCGTGCCCGGCCGCTACATCGCCCAGGACTGGGCGGTGCACGCGGCATTCCTGCAGGTGATGGTCGGCGCCGTGTGCGAACTGACCTGGCGGCTGCTGCCGGCGCTGCGCGCCAGCGGCCAAGGCCGCATCCTCAACGTCGCCTCGTTCGCCGCCCTGGTGCCCGGCGCCGACGGCCATACCCTGTACGCGGCGGCGAAGAGTTTCATGCTGCGCTTCAGCGAATCGCTGGCGCTGGAGAACGCCGACCGCGGCGTCGGCGTCTGCGCGCTGTGCCCCGGCTTCACCTGGTCCGAGTTCCACGACGTCACCGGCACCCGCGAACAGATGGATGCTATGCCGCGCTGGATCTGGCTGCAGACCGCCGCGGTGGCCCGCGCCGGCATCGACGGCGCCGAACGCGGCAAGGTCCGGGTGGTCCCCGGCGCGGTCTACCGCGCCCTGCTCGGCCTCACGGCACTACTGCCCAATGCCCTGCTGCTGCGGCTGATGGGGCGCGGCTCGCATCGGATCAGGTCGGTGGAATAGCCCGCGACCTGCCGGTCCTGCGAGCGGGGTCCGGGTATCGCGCCGCGCGGCAGGCCGCTAGGGCTGGTTGACGATATCGCCGTGTAGCGGCGCCAGCCTGGCCAGCAACCGGTTCTGCACGCGGCGCTGGATGCCGCGCTGGTCCATTGCCCACACCAGGTCCTCGACCAACGCGTTGAAGTCCGCCTCGTGGATCGGCAGATGCTGGTGCGCCTGCTTCATCGGCTTGGCGGTGTCGGCGCATGGCCCGTCGCTGAGGTGGCAGAACTTCTGCACCAGGCGCTGGTCCAGCATCACGATGTTGACCCGGGCGAATTGCTGGACGATGCGCGGGTCGTCGGCGATGCGCGACAGCAGCGTCTCCACCAGCGCCTCGATGCCGGGCTGGCCGCCCAGGTCGGCGTACAGCGTGCGCGGCGGCCGCGGGGCGCTGGCGCAGCCGGCCAGCAGCGCGGCCGTCGCCAGCAGAATCGGGATCAGGACGCGCATCGGCCTGGCCATGTCAGAACGCCACCTGCAGGGAGAGATAGGGCCCGCGCTGGTCGCGCAGGGTGGCGACGTCCCCGAGGTCGGCCCAGGCGCCGACCACGGACACGCGCTTGTTCGCGAACCATGCCACGAACGCATCCGTCCAGGCGTCCTCGCGGGCGAATCCGAGGTTGTCCGGTTTCTGCCGGTATTCCAGGCCCAGCACCCAGGACGGGTCGAGCACCACCGCGACGCTGGCCTCGGCCACCAGCCGGTAGGTATTGCCGCGATCGCCGCCGAACCCGAGCAGCCCGGTCTGGTTGGCGCGGGTGGCGCGCAGGGTGCCGTTGACCAGCAACTGGTAGCCGCCGGCCGCGTCCAGCCACAGCTTGGCGGCGCTGAGATAGATGTCGGCGCCATGGTCGGCGCGCGCGCCGATCGCCAACGGCAAGGCGCCGTCGCGCAGCCGCTTGTATTGCACCCCCAGCGCCACCTGCGGCGCGGCGCCGTAGACCAGGTCGCCGCCCAGCCGCAGCTTGGCGCCGACCACGTCCTGACCGAGCGCATGCCACGGCAGCGCCAGCCGCCGCTGCAACGTGCCCAGGTCCAGGCGCTGCCGCGCCAGCGACAGCTCCAGGCGGTTGCCCAGGGTCAGCGCCGCCCCCTGCACGTCCAGCCGGTAATCGCCGCTGTCCACGTGCGTGGCGAACAGCACCGCGCCGTCCTGATCGCGCGTGCCGTAGCCGGACAGCGCCGCCCACGGCACGATGCCGCCACCGCCGCTGCCTTCCACGCTGGAGGC
>NZ_AQOK01000026.1:0-1244 GCF_000364645.1 Xanthomonas sp. SHU 308
TGAGCCACCCCTGATAACTCGGACACCTGAAAGCGAGGACAATCCTCGCACGGAGGTGTTCGATGCAGAAGCGGCAGCGGTTCACGGCGGAGTTCAAGCGGGAAGCAGTGCGGTTGCTCAGGGCGGGAGATCGGCCAGCGGCCGTGATCGCGCGGGAGTTAGGCATCCCGCGCAACCGGCTCTACAAGTGGGCCACGGACCTCGATGCGAAGGGCGCGAGCGCCTTTGGCGGCAGTGGCCGGCCCAAGGCCAATCCGGATGAACTGGCCAAGCTGCAGCGCGAGAACGAGCGGCTGCGCCAAGAGAACGAGATCCTAAAAAAAGCGGCGGCGTACTTTGCGCGGGAGCTACCGTGAAGTACGCCTGGATCCGAGACCAGCGGGGCTACCGGGTGCGTTGGCTCTGCCGTGCGCTGGGCGTGTCGCCCAGCGGTTACTACGCGTGGTGCGCTCGCCGTCCGGGGCCGCGCGCGCAGGAGAATGCCCGGCTATTGCAGCGGATCGAGCAGTTGCACGCACAAACCCGCGAGGCGTATGGCAGCGAGCGCCTGTGGCGCGCGTTGCGCCAGCAAGGTGAGACCTGTGGCCGGCATCGGGTGCGGCGCTTGCGGCAGGCACATGCGATCCGCACCAAACGGCGGCAACGTTACCTGCGCACGCGCAGCACCTATCAGCGTGTGGCGGTGGCGCCTAACCGGCTGGCATGGCCGTTCGTCAGTCCTGGGCCAGATCGGGTGTGGGTGGCGGACATCACCTTCGTGCCGACCCGGATGGGCTGGTTGCACTTGGCGGCGGTGCTGGACATGCACAGCCGGCAGATCGCGGGCTGGGCGATGGGGGAGCGGGCCGACCAGGCGTTGGCTAGCGCTGCACTGGCCATGGCCCTGCACCGCCGGCGGCCAGCGCAGGGAGCAATCCACCACAGCGACCAGGGCACGCAATACACCAGCGGTGCATATCAACGGCAGTTGCAGGAAGCTGGGCTGGTCGCGAGCATGAGCCGCAAGGGCATGCCTTACGACAATGCGGTGATGGAGAGCTTCTTCAGTTCGCTCAAGCAGGAACTGACGCACCACGAGCGCTTCGCCAGTCTCGACGAAGCGCGCGGGAAAGTGTTCGAGTACATCGAAGTGTTCTACAACCGGCAGCGGTTGCACAGTGCGCTGGGCTACCGCTCGCCGGCCGAGTTCGAGAAGATGGTTGTTGTTCCCTAATTAACCTGTCCGAGAAATCGGGGGTGGCTCA
>NZ_AQOK01000027.1:0-4229 GCF_000364645.1 Xanthomonas sp. SHU 308
CTCAGCCATTCGACGATATTGAGGATCAGGTTGAACGGCAGCATCCACTTGCCGAACGGCGCGGTGAGGAATTCCTTGGTCATCCCGCCCACGCCCTTGGAGCGCAGCGAGAAGAACAGCATCAGGAAGAACACGCTGATCGACATGCCGAGGGTGGCATTGACGTCGGCGGTGGGCACCGGCTTCCACGCATGCACACCAAGCAGTTCCAGCGGCTTGGCGATGAAGTCCGCCGGGATCATCTTGATGAGGTTCATCATCAGGATCCAGAAGAACAGGGTGATCGCGATCGGGGTCACCAGCTTGCTGGTGCCGTGGTAGGTGTCCTTGGCCTGGCGGTCGACGAACTCCAGCAGGATCTCCACGAACGCCTGCCACTTGCCGGGCACGCCGGCGGTGGCCTTGCGCGTGGCCAGCCAGAAGCCGAACACCATCAGCAGGCCCATCAGCAGCGACATCACCAGGGTGTCGACGTGCAACTGCCAGAACCCGCCTTCCTGCACCTGGAAAGTGAGGTTCTTGAGGTGGTGCTGGATGTAGGAGGTAGGGGTTAGTGCCTCGCCCGCCATGAGTCCTGAGCCTTTTCTTGATTCGATCAACGCCTGGCCAGAGCCAGAACCTGGAACATCAGCCCGACGGCGATACCCGCCAACAGGGCCAGAGGAGGCAACCGCCACCAGGCAAAGCCCAGCGCCAGCACCGCGAACACCAACACCCACTTCAGCACCATGGCCACGATCAACCGCGCCAGCGCCGAACCCGCCGCCTGCACGCCGCCATTGAGCGCGGTGCGTGCGGCCAGCCATCCCCCTGCCACGGTCGCCAGCCCGGTTGCGGCGGCGCCCATCGCGTATTTCGGTCCCAGCAGCAGGAACAGCAGGGACACCACGGCCACCGCCACCAGCGGGTAAATCGCTGCGCGCAGCATCAGCCGCCGACCCGCATCAACGGAGTTCAGCACAGAAAATCCTGCAATTGGTGGTGGATTGAGGACGTCTTCGCGTCCGTCGAGCCGCGGAATTATAGCAATGGGACAATTTGCGAGACAACCGCCAGGGGTCCTGACCGCGTCCGAATGCCCATCCGCCCGTAGACGATAACACGGCCACCGCCCGCCGCCGGCGCCGAATGCGGCGTTGCAGCACACCTTTGCGGAGGAACTTTCTGTCCACTGCGCTGTCTGATCGGACAGGGACTGCGCCCATCCTCGTCGGCCCACAGCGCAGACCCACCGAGCCCCGGTCTTCCCGGGGCTCTTTTCGTTGCGCGTTCTGGGACGGGCGTGGCGGCCCGGGCCACCATACTTTCACGAATGGTGGACGCAAATTTAAGGATAGTGACGGCACGCGATGGCCCAGCCATCGACGCCTCATCAAAAAAATCCCAAGACGACGGAGCTTGTCCCCCATGAAACACTTGCTTGCCCTGGCGCTGCCGTGCGCGCTCGCCGCCGCTTACGCCCTGCCCGCCCACGCCGAAGACGGCGACGACCGCTTCACCCTGCGCCTGGGCGCGATGAACGTCGACAACAACAACACCCTGCGCGGCAACACCGTCATCAACGGCAATGCCATCTCCGGGTCGCAGGACTTCAAGCTGGGCGGCAAGGAGTGGGAGCCGCGCGTGGACGGCGTGTTCCGCATCAGCACCCGCCAGCGCCTGATCTTCGACTACTTCAAGTACGACAAGGACCGCCGCGAGGAGCTGGGCCAGGACGTCAGCTATGGCGGCGTCACCGTGCCGTCGGGCAGCTTCGTCAAGGGCCAACTGAAGTATCAGGTCGCCAGCCTGGTGTACGACTACTCGGTGATCGATACGCCGCAGTTCAGCATGGGCCTGCAGCTCGGTGCCGAATGGGCCAAGGTCAACGGCAAGGCCTATGCCGACCTGGGCCCGCTGTACACCGGCACCTTCGTCGACGAAAGCGACGACGGCGCCGCGCCGGTGGTCGGCCTGCGCTTCACCGCGCACCCGAACGAACACTGGCTGTTCAATGTGCAGGGGCAGTACGTCAACACCAAGTGGGGCGATTTCAAGAAATACGACGGCGACCTGAGCCGCGCCAACGCCATCGCCGAGTATCGCTTCACCCGCAACTTCGGCATCTTTGCCGGCTACGACTGGTTCAAGCTCGACGTGGACCGCAAGGGCGGCAACGCCGCGATCGGCCTGAAGCAGGAGTTCAAGGGTCCAGTCGCGGGCGTGACCTTCGCGTTCTGATCTTTCGGGACCCGGAACCCGGGACCCGCGAGCAGTTCCATGCAGAACCCCGCAGCGATGCGGGGTTTTGTCGTTCAACGGGGTGCGCGGCAGATCGCAGACGCGGTGGCAGCGACTGCGGCAACCGACACACGCTCAGGGCGGCTTGGTCGCTCCCGCCACCAGCAGATGCTGGTGCGTCGTGCAGTAGCACTCGTCGTGCCAGCCGTAGTGCGGATCGGTGCAGATCGCATGCTGCACCGTCGCCGGCAGCGCCGCCACGTCGCTGCGCAGGTCGCGCTTCAGCGACACGAAGACCGAGCCCGGATGCGGCCAGTCGGTCCGGCGCGGCGGCTCGGCGATGCGGTTGCCGCTGGCCAGTTCGCGCTGCAGCAGCGCCTGCAGTTCGGGACATAGGGTGCCCTGCCCCACGGCGACCTCCATGCGTGGATTCACCACGGCCGCGACCGCACCGCACGCAGCGGCACGGTCGCGCCGGGCGGCGTCACTTCTTCTTCGGGATGTACAGGTCGGTGATGGTGCCGTCGTAGACCTCGGCGCTCATGCCGACCGATTCGCTCAGGGTCGGATGCGCGTGGATGGTGTGGCCGATGTCCTCGGCCTCCGCGCCCATCTCGATCGCCAGGCCGATCTCGGCCAGCAGGTCGCCGGCGTGCACGCCGACGATCGCGCCGCCGATGATGCGGTGCGTCTCCTCGTCGAAGATCAGCTTGGTGAAGCCCTCGGTGCGGCCGATGCCGATCGCGCGGCCGCTGGCCGCCCACGGGAACTTGGCCACGCCGACCTTCAGGCCCTTGGCCTTGGCCTCGGTCTCGGTGACGCCGACCCAGGCGATTTCCGGGTTGGTGTAGGCCACCGACGGGATCACCCGCGCCACCCACTCCTTCTTCTCGCCGGCGGCCACTTCCGCGGCCAGCTTGCCCTCGTGGGTGGCCTTGTGCGCCAGCATCGGGTTACCGACGATGTCGCCGATGGCGAAGATATGCGGCACGTTGGTGCGCATCTGCCGGTCGACCGGGATGAAACCGCGCTCGGTGACGTTGATGCCGGCCTTGTCGGCGCCGATCTTCTTGCCGTTGGGCGCGCGACCCACCGCGACCAGCACGCGGTCGTAGGTGGTGGCGGCCAGCGCCGGGGTCTCGCCCGCGGTGGCGGCTTCGAAGGTCACGGTGATGCCCTTCTTGTCGGCCTTGACCTCGGCCGCCTTGGTCTTGAGATGGACCTCCACGCCCTGCTTCTTCAAGCGGTCGGCCAGCGGCTTGACCAGGTCCTTGTCGGCGCCCGGCATCAGCTGGTCCATGAACTCGACCACGGTGACCTTGCTGCCCAGCGCGCTGTACACGGTGGCCATTTCCAGGCCGATGATGCCGCCGCCGACCACCAGCAGGGTCTTGGGGATCTCCTGCAGTTCCAGCGCGTCGGTGGAGTCCATCACCCGCTTGTCGTCCCACGGGAAGTTCGGCAGCTTCACCGCCTGCGAGCCGGCGGCGACGATGCAGTGCTCGAAGCGCAGCAACTGGGTCTTGCCGTCGGCGTCGACGATCTCCAGCTCGTTAGGCGACACGAACGACGCCACGCCGGTGACGGTGCGCACCTTGCGCTGCTTGGCCATGCTGGCCAGGCCGCCGGTGAGCTTGCCGACCACCTTTTCCTTGTACTCGCGCAGCTTGTCCAGGGTGATCTTGGGCTTGCCGAAGTCCACGCCGAAGTCGCCGGCATGGGCGACCTCGTCGATCACCGCGGCCGCATGCAGCAGCGCCTTGGACGGGATGCAGCCGACATTGAGGCAGACGCCGCCGAGGCTGGCGTAGCGCTCGATCAGCACCGTGTCCAGACCCAGGTCGGCGGCGCGGAACGCGGCGGTGTAGCCGCCGGGGCCGGCGCCGAGCACCACCATCTTGCATTCGATGTCGGCGGGCTTGCCGCTGGCCAGCGCCGGCTTCGGTGCCGGCGGCTCGGCCGGCGCGCGGTGCGACGGCGCCACCGGCGGCTTGCTGGCCGGCACTTCG
>NZ_AQOK01000028.1:0-6443 GCF_000364645.1 Xanthomonas sp. SHU 308
GCTCGGCCGACAGCGCCTCCAGGCGCAGCCCGGACAACTGCAGGTGCGCGACGATGGCGCTGGCCATTGCGGCGGCGCCGAGCAGCATCGCCAGCAGCAGCGCCGGGTTGTTGTTGTAGTTCAGCGCGCCGAGCAGCATCGCCGCCAGCAGCAACGCCAGGAAGCCGCCGAACGGCGTCGGCAGGATGTAGATGCGGCGCCGGTCCAGATGCACCGGCAGCGCTTCCGGCGCGCGCGGCGCGGCCAACTGCGCCAGTCGCTGCCGCCAGTCGCGCCGCCCGCCCGGCATCGGTGTCAGTCCACCGCGACGCTGTGCAGGATCGCCTTGGCCAGGGCCTGGCCGGAGGCCGATTCCTGCTCGGCCACCAGGCGATGCTCGGCCACAGCCACGAACAGCGCCTGCACGTCCTCGGGCAGCACATGGCCGCGGCCGAGCAGCAGCGCATGCGCCTTGGCCGCGCGCAGCAGGGCGATGCCGGCGCGCGGCGACAGGCCCACCCGTACGCCCGGATGCTGGCGGCTGCGCGCCAGCAGCGCCTGCACGTAGCCGACCAGCGCCTCGCTGGCATGGATCTGCTCCACGCCCTGGCGCAGCGTGGCCATGTCGGCCTCGCCGAGCAGCGGCTGCGCCTGCGCGATCAGGTCGCGGCGGTCGCTGCCGCTGAGCAGCGCGCGTTCGGCCTCGGCGTTGGGATAGCCCAGCGCCAGCCGCAGCAGGAAGCGGTCCAGTTGCGAGTCGGGCAGGGGGAACGTGCCCGACAGGTCCACCGGGTTCTGCGTGGCGATGACGAAGAACGGGGATGGCAGCGGATGGGTGGTGCCGTCGAGGGTGACCTGCTGTTCGGCCATCGCTTCCAGCAGCGCGCTCTGCGTGCGCGGCGGCGCGCGGTTGATCTCGTCGGCGAGCAGCACGTGGGTGAACACCGGGCCGGGATGGAACTGGAACTGGCGCGACTGCGCGTCGTACACCGACACGCCGAGCACATCGGCCGGCAGCAAGTCGGAAGTGAACTGCACGCGCTGGAAGCCCAGTCCCAGGCTCGCGGCCAGCGCATGCGCCAGGGTGGTCTTGCCCAGGCCGGGCAGGTCCTCGATCAGCAGATGTCCGCTGGACAGCAGGGCGACAAACGCCATGCGCACCTGTTGCGGCTTGCCCAGGACCAGCGCATTGACCTGCTGCTGGGCGCGCGTGAGCGCCTCGCGCAACGTATCGGTTAGCATTTCCGGCAAGCGGGGCGGAGTAGGCATCGCATTCTCGCAACGGTTTCAGGGAGTTTACGGGCAATGCAAGGGGAACAACGTGCACGCAGCGTCTTCATCGTGCTGTGGACGCTCGTCACCGCCGCCAAACTGCTGGTCGCCGCGCGCCTGCCGTTGTTCGTGGACGAGGCATTCTATTGGCAGGAAGGCCAGCACCTGGCGCTGGCCTACTCGGATCTGCCCGGGCTGACCGCGTGGCTGGCGCGGCTGGGCGTGGCGCTCGGCGGCGATCATCTGCTGGCGCTGCGTGCGCCGTTCCTGCTGCTGGGCGCGGCCCTGCCATGGTTGATCGCACGCATCGCCACGCGCTGGTTCGGTGCGGTGGCGGGCTGGCGCGCCGGCAGCCTGGCCTTGCTGATGCCGTTGTCCGGCACCCTGGGCATCCTGGCGCTGCCGGACGTGCCGATGGCGCTGGCGACGATCCTGTGCATCGACGCCAGCGCGCGGCTGCTGCGCCAGACCGAGGCGATGAGCGCGGTGGAGCTGGCGCTGGGCCTGGTCATCGGCGCGCTGAGCCATTACCGCTTCGTCGGCGTGATCGGCGTCGGCGCGATCGCGCTGCTGCTGATCCCGCAGGGCCGGCGCATGCTGCGCGATCCGCAGGTGTGGGTCGCGCTGGCGCTGGGCATGGTCGCCTGGCTGCCGCTGCTGGCCTGGAACGCGGACAACGGCGAAGCCGGTCTCAAGTTCCAGTTGGTCGACCGCCATCCCTGGAGTTTCCAGCCCGCTGGCATCGCTTTCCTGCTGATCCAGTTGCTGCTGGTCACGCCGCTGCTGGCGGTGGCGATGACCAAGGTGGCGCTGATGGCCACGCGTGGCGGCAGCAGCGGCACGCGCGTGCAGTGGCGGTATTTCGGCCTGCTCGGCGGGGTGTCCACGCTGGGCATCTTCCTGCTCGGGTTCTTCACCGACGCCGAGCGGGTCAGCTTCCACTGGCCGCTGCCGGGCTATCTGGCGCTGCTGATCGCCACGCCGGTGATCCTCAACGGCTGGAGCAAGCCGCTGCGCCGTGCGACCTGGCTGCTGGCCGGGCTGGGCCTGGTCGGTGCGTTCGGCTACTACCTGGCGGTGTCGGTGCCGGCGGTGCGCGAGCACACCGCCGGCGACAAGTACTACCCGCGCAACTTCGCCGGCTGGCGGCCGCTGGCCGGCGCGGTGCGTCGCGAACTGGCGAGCATGCCGCCCGGCACCCAGGTGCTGGCGGACAACTTCAAGGTCGGCGCCGAACTCGGTTTCGAACTGCGCGACCCGGATATCCAGGTGCTGCCGCATCCGTTGAACGACAAGCACGGGCGCAGCGCACAACTGCAGCAGTGGGGTCTGCTCAGCGACGGCCACCGCGACGGTCCACGGCTGCTGGTGCTCTCGCCCAGCGACATGAAGTACCGGCTGCTGCTGCAGCGCTACCACGCGGTCTGCGACCTGGTCGGTCCGCTGCCGCCGCCGCGGGTGGTGTCCAGCGACCACGGCAGCCAGCGTTTCCTGCTGTTCGCGCTGCCGGCGCAGCGCGCGAGCGGGCCTTGCACCACGCCGGCGATGGCCTGGTTCAACACCCCGGACGTGGATGCCAGCGTCGACCGTCGCTTCGACGTGTCCGGCTGGGCGTTCAAGGACGGCGTAGGAATCGACCGGGTCGAGATACTGCTCGACGGCAAGGTCGCGGCGCAGGCGCACTACGGCGACGTCTACGACGTCACCAGGTTCTGGAAGATCTCCACGGATCCCAATCATCCGAACATCGGCTTCCGTGCCACCGTCGATGCCAGTGGCCTGGCACCGGGCACGCACTGGCTGGGCCTGCGCCTGCACGGCCGCGACGGCAGCGTCGAGGACTGGTGGGAACAACCGATCGTGCTGCGCCCGCACTGAGCTAGGATGGCGCGCCTTTCCACGCTGCCGCGCAGGACCGCACGCCGCCCATGTCCAGTTTCCCCTCCGATCGCCCCGCGGCCGCGCCGCGGATCGCGGTGCTGGTGCCCTGCCACAACGAGGCGGCCACCATCGGCCGGGTCGTGGCCGATTTCGCCACGCATCTGCCGGGCGCGCAGGTCCACGTGTTCGACAACAATTCCAGCGACGCCACCATCGCCCGTGCGCGTGCGGCAGGCGCGGTGGTGCGCGAGGTCGCGCTGCAGGGCAAGGGCAACGTGGTGCGGCGCCTGTTCGCCGACATCGAGGCCGACGTCTACGTGCTGGTCGATGGCGATGCGACCTACGACGCGGCGATGGCGCCGGCGCTGGTCGAGCGCCTGCTGCGCGACGGACTGGACATGGTGGTCGGCGCGCGCCGCAGCGACGAAGCGGCGGCGTACCGCGCCGGCCATCGCACCGGCAACGTGCTGCTGACCCGCTGCGTGGGTTTCCTGTTCGGCCGCAGCTTCGACGACATGCTGTCCGGCTACCGGGTGTTCTCGCGACGCTACGTGAAGTCGTTCCCCGCGCATGCCGCCGGCTTCGAGACCGAGACCGAACTGGCGGTGCACGCGCTGCAACTGCGCATGCCGGTCGCCGAGGTGGACACCGCCTACGGCGCGCGTCCGGAAGGATCGCAGAGCAAGCTGCGCACCTGGCACGACGGCACCCGCATCCTGCTGACCATCCTGCGCCTATTCAAGGCCGAGCGACCCTTGCTGTTTTTCTCGCTGGGCTTCGGCGCCTGCGTGCTGCTGGCGCTGGCGCTGGCAGTGCCGCTGTTGCTGACCTATGCGCAGACCGGCCTGGTGCCGCGGTTTCCCACCGCGATCCTGTGTTCGGCGTTGGTGTTGCTGGGTGTCCTGCTGCTGGCCTGCGGACTGATCCTGGACACGGTCACGCGCGGCCGCATCGAGGCCAAGCGCCTGGCTTACCTGGCGATCCCGGCCTGGCCGGCGGCGGACGCGCAGGGTGCGCATCATGGTGACGGCGCATGAGCACCACTGCTGCTGCGGCGCTGCCGCGCCCGACGCGCCGCCAGCGCCTGCTCGCCGCACTGGACCGCCGCTTCGCCTTCCACAGCCGCGGCAACGTGATCGCGGCGGGCGTGGCGGTCGCGCTGCTGGGCGGACTGCTGTCGCTATGGCTGGGCCAGGACGCCAACTGGGACCTGCGCAACTACCACCTGTACAACGGCTACGCCGTCCTGCACGGCCGCCTCGGCATCGACCTGGCGCCGGCGCAGATGCAGAGCTACTTCAATCCGCTGCTGGACGTGCTGCATTACGCGCTGTTCGTCGGCCTGCCTGCGCCGCTGGCCGGGTTCGCGATGGGCGTGCTGCATGCACTGGCGTTCCTGCTGCTGGCCGGCATCGTCTGGCAGGTGCTGGACCCGCGGCTGGACCGCGCGCGGCTGGTGCCGTGGCTGGCGCTGGCCGGGCTGTGCAGCGCCGCGTTCCTGTCCGAGTTCGCCGGCACCATGGGCGACAACACCAGCGCGCTGCCGGTGTTGGGCGCGCTGCTCGCCGCGCTGCACGCGCAACGCCGCCAGCAGGCCGCGGGGCAGGGCGTGGCGCTGGGCTGGTGGGCGCTGGCCGGCGCCCTGCTCGGGCTGGCGATGGCCTGCAAGCTGACCAACGCCCTGTTCGCGCTGGCCCTGGGCGTGGCCGCACTGGTCGCCGGCGGTCGCCCGCGGCAACGGATCGGCGGCGCCGCAGTGCTGACTACGGTGACGGTGCTCAGTTTCGCGCTGCTGGCCGGGCCGTGGCTGCTGCGGGTGTGGCAGACCTTCGGCAATCCGCTGTTCCCGCAGTTCAACAGTCACTTCCTGGCGCCGCTGGCGCAGCCGGTGGCGGTCAGCGACACGCGCTGGTTGCCGAAGACGCTGTGGGAGTGGCTGACCTGGCCGCTGCAGTTCTCGCTGGCGCCGAACCGGGTCAGCGAGGTGCGCCTGCGGCAACTGGTGTGGCCGCTGCTATATCTGCTGGGCCTGGTGGCGTTTCTGCGCTGGGCGCTGCGGCGTCCGCGTGCCTTCGCGCCGGCGGAGGTGGTCGCGCCGGCGTGGCGCGCGGTGCTGGTGTTCGTGGTGGTCGCCTTCCTCGCCTGGCAGGCGGCCTTCAGCATCCAGCGCTACCTGGTGGTGCCGGAGCTGCTGGCGCCGCTGCTGCTGTGGGTGGGGTTGCGGCGGCTGCTGCCGGCGCGCATCGCTGCGCCGGCGGCGCGCTGGACGCTGATCGCCTGTGCGGTCTTTGCGCTGTACGGCTGGGGCGAGTGGGGGCACGAGCGCTGGGCGTGCGAGGCGTTCCGGGTGCAGGCGCCGCCGATGCCGCAACCCGAGCGCAGCCTGGTGCTGCTGGTCGGCGATGCGCCGGAGTCGTGGCGCATTCCGTTCCTGCCCGCGCAGGCAGCCTACGCGTCGGTCGCCTCCAATTTCCCGGAAACGCCGGCCTACGCCGCGCGGGTGCGCGAGATGCTGGCGGCGCGCGGGCAGGGCTACGCGATGCTGCCGGCGGAAGTGGATCGCAATGTCGAACGCCTGCAGCGGCTCAATGCCGTGGCCGCGCGCCTGGGTCTGGACCGCGGCCCCGATTGCGCGTTGATGCGGCGCCTGGCGCGGCGCCCGGTGCGCGCCGGTGTGGAGGTGGATGCCGGTCGTTGTCGCTGGGTGCTGCTGCCGGAACGGGCCGTGGATGTCGCCGCGGCGGATCGCCAGACCCAGGCGCTGGCGGCGCAGCAACTGGCGCGCTACGGCCTGGCGCTGCAGCCGGGGTCCTGTCGGATCTACCAATCCTGGGTCGGGCAGGCGCGCTTCCCGTACCAGTGGTGCCGGCTGCAGTGAGTTAGGGCAGCACGAAGCCCGCCTCGCGCAGCAACTCGGACAGCGCGATCAACGGCAGGCCGATCAACGCGGTCGGATCCTGGGTCTGAATTGCGCGGAACAGGCTGATGCCCAGGCCTTCGCACTTGAAGCTGCCGGCGCAGTCCAGCGGCTGTTCGGCAGCGACGTAGCGGGCGATGGCGTCGGCCTGCAGGTCGCGGAACTGTACTTCGGTGAGATCGCAGGCGTGCAGGGTGCGTGTGCCGCGCTGCAGGCACACCGCCGTGTGGAAGCGCACGCTGCGCCCGGACATGGCCGCCAGTTGCGCGTGCGCCGCGGCCACCTCGCCGGGCTTGCCCAGCGGTTGGCCGTCCAGTTCGGCGACCTGGTCCGAGCCGATCACCCAGGCCTCCCCGGCAGTGGCCGCGACCGCCGCCGCCTTGGCCGCCGCCAG